>JBPCTQ010000246.1:0-13569 GCA_051011595.1 Acidimicrobiales bacterium | reverse complement strand
ACCGGCGATTTCGCACAGCCTCCGGTCGGCGACTTCAACCAACCACCAGCGGGTGATTTCAGTCAGCAAACGGACAACCAATGGGGCCAACCCGAACCGACGGAGTTCGGTCAGCCGGCACCATCCGACTTCGGCCAACCGACGGACACCGGTCAGCCGGCACCATCCGACTTCGGCCAACCGACGGACACCGGTCAGCCGGCAGGCGATGAATACAGCCAGCCGGCGCCGTCGGAGTTCGGTCAGCCGGCAGGCGATGAATCCAGCCAACCGGCCATCGAGGACTTCGCCACCGCCGACCCCAGCCCGGCCACCGACTTCGGGCAACAACCCATCAGCGACTACGCCCCACCGGAACCGCCGGCCGCCGAGCCACCAGCTCCGGTAGCCCCCATCGAAGAACAGCCGATGGTGCAGTCGACCCAACCACCGGTGACGTCGGAGCCCCAGTGGGACGCCGCTCGCAACACCTACATCCAGTGGGATCCGGTGTTGGCGGCGTGGATGCAGTGGGACGAACCCGGTCAGCGCTGGAAGAACATCGACACCTGACCCGTCGTCAGCCCTGCCCGATCACACCCAGTGACCGCAGGCGGCGTTCGAGGTGGTGTTCCATCGCGTCACCGGCCAGATGATCGACTTCGGCCGTCGCCGCCGTCTCCGGCAGGTTCAAGGCGTCGCGTAGCCGGCCACCGAGGATCATGCGCAGCAGTTCGAGCCCCTCGGGGGTGAGCGCCCGGCCCCGGCGACACGACGCACACAACGCACCACCGGCGTCGAGGTCGAAGGCCACCAACGCCACGTCCTCACCACAACTCACACAGCCATCGAGGTAGGGCTCGAACCCCTCCAGCGACAGCACCTTCCAGAAGAACCCGGCCGCCACCAGGGGCGAGTCGACCTCGTCGAGGGTGCGGAGCGCTCGCACCAGCATCTCGTAGAGCCGTTCGTTCACCTCTTGTTCCTGGGCCAGCTGATCGACGGCTTCGAGCATCGCCGACGCTCGTCCGAACCGGTCGAGATCGGTACGCAGGCCGGGGTACCGATCGATGGTCTCGACCTGGGTGACGATGTCGAGATCGCCCCGGGTGCCGTACAGCTGGAGCTGGACGTGACTGCTGGGTTCGAGGCGGGCCCCGAACTTGCTCTTGGTCTTGCGCACCCCCTTGGCCACGGCCCGGACCTTGCCGCTGCCCTTGGTGAGGATGGTCACGATGCGATCGGCCTCACCCAGCTTCCAGGTGCGCAGGATCACCCCCTGGTCGCGGTAGAGGGCCACGGTGGGCTCAGCCCTTCTTGTCGACGCCGCCGAAACGACGCTCGCGTTCTTGGAACTCGCGGACCGCGTCGAACAGATGCCGGCGACGGAAGTCGGGCCACAACGTCTCGGTGAACACCAGCTCGCTGTAGGCCAGCTCCCACAACAAGAAGTTGGAGATCCGGTACTCGCCCGAGGTTCGCACCATCAGATCGACCTCGGGCATGTCCGGGTCGTAGAGGTGCCGCCGGATCGTCGTCTCGGTGACCTTGTCGGCCGGGATCCCGTCGTCGATGATCTGGCGCACGGCGTCGACGATCTCGGCCCGGCCGCCGTAGTTGAAGGCGATGGTCACGGTCATGGTGCGGTTGGCTGCCGTGAGCTCCACCGTCTCGTCGATTCGCCGCAGCAGCCGTTTGGGTACCCGCCAGTCGCGGCGCCCCACGAAACGGATCCGCACGCCTTGTTCGTGCAGCTCGTCGCGGCGGCGCAACAACAGGCTCTCGTTGAACTGCATCAGGTACCGCACCTCGTCCTTGGGGCGGCGCCAGTTCTCGGTGCTGAAGGCATAGACCGTGAGCCATTCGATCCCGATCTCGAGCGCCCCCTCAATGGTGTCGAGCAGGGCCTCCTCACCGGCGGCATGTCCCTCGGTGCGCTTGAGACCTTGACGGGTGGCCCAGCGACCGTTGCCGTCCATCACACACGCCACATGGGATGGGATACGCGTGGTGTCGAGCTCGGGGGGAATCACGGGGTCGACGCTACCCGGTGAACCCTTCGCCCCGGTTGCACTCACCCAGCCCGTCACCCCGTGGTCCTAGGCTGCCGCCCGTGACTCTTGCCGACGACACCGCCATCACCCTCGAGGCCGTTACCGCGGCCTTGCCGGGGGGTGGCGAGCAGCGCCTGGGCCAAGCCGAGATGGCGCGCGCGGTGGCCGACACCATCACCGGGGGCGAGCACCTGGTGGTGCAGGCCGGCACGGGCACGGGCAAGTCGCTGGCCTACCTGGTGCCGGCGGTGCTGTCGGGCCAGAAGGTGGTGGTGGCCACCGCCACCAAGGCACTCCAGGACCAGCTGGCCCAGAAGGATCTTCCGTTCCTGGCCGCCGAGCTCGACGCCGATTTCCGGTTCGCCGTGCTCAAGGGCCGATCCAACTACGTGTGCCTGCAGCGGGTGCACGAGCTCGAGTCCGACAATCAGCAGCTGGCCCTCGACGGTGTCACCAACGATGCCGACCAGGAACAACTCGACCGCATTCTCGAGTGGGTCGACGACACCGCCGACGGCGACCGGGCCGGCCTCGACTTCGAACCCTCCCCCGCCGCATGGGCCGCGGTGTCGGTGGGCCCACGCGAGTGCCCGGGCCGGTCTCGCTGCCCACGTGGTGAGGAGTGTTTCGCCGAGGAGGCGCGCGACCGGGCCAGCCAGGCGAATGTGGTGGTGGTCAACACCCACCTGTACGGGTTGCACGTGGCCACCGACAATGTGCTCGCCGAACACGACCTGGTGGTCATCGACGAGGCCCATCAGCTCGAAGACATCGCCTCGGCGAGCCTGGGTTTCGAGCTGAGTCCCCACCGCTTCCGACACCTGGCCCGCACGGTACGGGCCATCCTCGAAGACGACGATCTGGTGAGCGCACTCGACGAGGCCGGTGACCGCTTGGCCGACGACCTGGGCCGGCGATCCGGTACTCGCCTTCCCGACGAGCGGCCGGCCGAGCTGCTCGACGTGCTCGATTGGGGGCGCCAGCGGGTCGACCGCATCGCCAATGCGCTGCGCAACATCCCCGACGATGTCGGCCCCGACGTGGCTGCCCGCAAGATCCGGGCTGTGCAGGCCACCACCGGGTTGATCGACGAGATCGACCAACTGTCCGACACGCGAACCGACTCGGTGGCGTGGGTGGAGGGCACCACCCTGCGGGTGGCCCCCATCGACATCGCCGGGGCGCTGTCCGAGAGGCTGTGGTCTGCCCGGCCCGCCGTGCTCACCAGCGCCACCCTGCCGGCGGCGTTGCCGCAGCAGCTGGGACTCACCGACCACAAACACCACGTGCTCGATGTCGGAAGTCCGTTCGACTACGAGTCCAACGCCCTGCTGTACTGCGCGGCCCACCTGCCCGATCCTCGTGATGCCGAACGCGACGAAGCGTTGCACGCCGAACTCGAATCGCTCATCGTGGCCGCCGGTGGGCGCACTCTGGCGCTGTTCACCAGCCGCCGGGCCATGCTCGAGGCGGCCGACGAGCTCACGCCTCGCCTCCAGTGGCGGGTACTCACCCAGGACGAGCTGCCCAAGCAGAAACTCATCGAGGTGTTCACCGCCGAACCGGAGACGAGCCTGTTCGCCACCATGAGCTTCTGGCAGGGTGTCGATGTTCCCGGGCCGACCCTGTCGCTGGTCACCATCGATCGGCTGCCGTTCCCGCGGCCCGACGATCCTCTGCTCGATGCCCGACGCGACCGGGCCGGGCGCCAGGCGTTCCAGCTCATCGACGTGCCCCGGGCCGCCACCTTGCTGGCCCATGGTGCGGGCCGGCTGATTCGCAGCGCCACCGACACGGGCGTGGTGGCGGTCCTCGACCCGCGCCTGGCCACCAAGAAGAGCTACCGGTGGGCGTTCATCGAAGCCCTACCGAACATGCGTCGCACTCGCGACAAGGACGAAGTGGTCCGGGTCCTCAACACCATCCGCGACCAGTAACGGCGCCCGAGCACCACGCTGGTCGGGTCAGCCCTCGTCGGGCTCGGGTTCCAGTCCCTGGCCCAGCTCGGTTCGTTCGAAGATCACCACGGCCTCGATCTCGGCGGCGGTCAGTTGGTCGCCGAAGGCGGCCATGCCGCCACGACCGTTGGTGACCACCGCGATCTGGTCCGCGATGTCGGGATACTTCTCCACCACGGTGCCCGCCAGCCGGGGCCCGACGATGCCCTCACCATCACGACCGTGACAGCTGGCGCAACGCGACTGATAGATGCGTTCACCCTCCAGTGCGGCCACCGCACCGGGTTCGCCGCCGCCGGCCGGTTCGTCGTTCCAACTGGTGAGGCCGAAGGTGAGAATCAGCAGGCCCACGGTGAACACACCCATGAACGAGGCGACCGACGAGGTGGCGAACAGGACCCAGCCCCCCTTGGCCCGGGGCTCGGTGGCGTCGGGGTCGGTGGCGGTCCCCGGCGGCAGCGATTCGTCTTTCACCGGGCCGAGAGTACGGACATCGGGCCCCGACCATCAGTGACCTAGGTCCCCGGCCGTTTCGAGACGCCCTTCTTACGCTGCTCCCCAACAGGAGGGTTCACAGATGCCACTGACCCGAAGAGAGTTTGTATTCGCGGGAGCAGCCGTCGGCGCGGTGGCCGGGGCCGCGGTCGTGGTTCCGGTCGGCCTGGTGCTCACCGACGACGACGCCGACATCTCCGGTGCCACCGGCGCTCAGCTGGCGTCGTTTCCCCGAACCCGCATCGGCTCGGTCAGCGAATTGGGCTCGGGCGAGCCGGTCTTCGTCGACTACCCCCTCGAAGGCCAGTCCAACATCTTGGTGAAACTGGGCCAACCCTCCATCGGCGGTCGCGGACCCGACGCCGACATCGTGGCCTTCTCCAACATGTGCACCCACATGGGCTGCCCCATCACCGACTACAGCACCGACGATCATGTGCTGGGTCCGTGCCCGTGTCACTTCTCGTCGTTCGATCTCAGTCGCGACGGGGTGACCAGCTTCGGCCAGGCCACCCAGAACCTGCCCCGCCTCCTGCTCGAGGTGGAGGGCGACGACATCTACGCCAGCGGTGTGTACCGCTTGATCTACGGGCGCAGCAACAACCTGGGGGGAGTCACTGCCGTGGCCGCCCCCGGAAGGTGAGCATTCGATGACCGATCCCGTGGCCGATCCCAGTGTGGTTCCGCTCCCACCAACCGACGCCGAGGTGCACACCACGTGTTGTGAGTACTGCCCGGTGGCCTGCGGGTACAAGGTCTACACCTGGCCGGTGGGTGCCCAGGGCGGCTCGGCGGCGGCCGACAACGCGCTGGGGGTCGACTTCCCCAGTGATCCGCTCTCGGGTCGCTGGATCTCCGAGAACATGCACGCCGTGGTTCGTGTCGACGGCGAGCTCAACAACTGTGTGGTGCTCCCCGATCCCGACGCGCAGGTGGTGAACGTGGGCGGCACCCACAGCACTCGTGGCGGTCAGCTGGCCAAGAAGCTCTACACCGACGACGGGCCGACCGCTGACCGGCTGACCCACCCCATGCTGCGGGTTCGCGGCGACCTCGTGCCCATCAGCTGGGACACCGCCACCAGCCTGGTGGCCGAACTGTCCCAACACGTGCTCGACACCCACGATGAGCTGGCGTGGGGTATGAAGATCTACAGCTACCAGTTCTACGAGAACGTCTTCGCGGCCTCGAAGCTGGGGCTGGGTGCCATCGGCACTCCCAACTGGTCGCCCCACCATGCGCCGGCCGATGGCGACGACGTGCCCGGGCTGTCCGATTGCGGTATCGACGCTTTCAGCGCCGCCTTCGAGGACGACAACCTGGCCGACGTGTTGTTCATCGTGGGGTCGGACCCGTACGAGACCAAGAGCGTGCGGTTCACCACCTGGCAGGCCACCGGTGGGGCCACGATCATCTACGTCGACCCCCGCAAGACGTTCACGGCCAACTACGCCGAACAGCACGGCGGCATGCATCTCCAGATCAACCCCGGCACCGACACGGCGTTGCTGTTGGCGATCTGTCGCCACATCGTCGAAAACGACTGGCACGATCGGGAGTTCGTGCAGGCCACTGCGTCGCGAGCCGAGCTCGACGCCGAGGGCGGTTGGCGCAAACGCCTGTTCGGCCGGAGTTTCGACGAATTCGTCGACTACCTCCAGAGCAAGGACGAGTTCACCCTGGAGGGCGCCGAGGCCATCACCGGAGTACCGGCCGACAAGATCGCCGAGACGGCTCGGGTGCTCACCGGCGGTGGCGCGGACCGTCCCAACACCACGGTGCTCTTCGAGAAGGGCCTGTACTGGTCACACAACTACGAGAACACCGCAGCCATCGGCGATCTCGGCGTGTTGCTCGGTTCGGTCGGTCGACCGGGGCGAGCTACGTCGCGCATGGGAGGCCATCAGCGCGGTGGCCAGAAGGCCGCCAGCTACCCGATCGACAAGTCGCCTCACCAATACGAGGGCGAGAAGATCGAGATGGACACCGAACGATGGCTGGTGGAGGGCAACACTCGTTTGCGTTGGATCGTGGGCACCAACTGGCTGGGCGCCATGGGCGCCACCTCCGCCCTGCGCGATGCGGTGGTCGAACAGCAGTCTCGTGGCCCCGAGGTCACCTCGACCCAGCTCGATACCGCCTTGCAGCAGCTCAAGGCCCGCATCGACGCCGACGGCCTGGTGATCGTGCACCAGGAGATCTACGAGAACGACTCCACGCCCTACGCCGACATCATCCTGCCTGCCGCCACCTGGGGTGAGGAGGACTTCGCCCGCAACAACGCCGAGCGGCGGCTGCGTATCTACGAGAAGTTCATGGATGCCCCCGGTGAGGCCCGGCCCGATTGGCAGATCTTCGCCGAGGTGGCGCAGAAGATGGGGTACGACGGCTTCGACTGGGAAGACACCAACGCCATCTTCGAGGAGGCCTCAGCCAACTCGGCCGGTGGGCGTCGTGACTACGCAGCCCTGGTGGAGAAGGCCCAAGCCGACGGTCAGCGGGGCCACGACCTGTTGCGGACCTTCGGCACCCAGGGCCTGCAGACCCCACTCGCGCTGGAGGGTGGTGAGCTGGTCGAGACCCCCCGCCTGCACACCGACCTCAGCTTCAAGGGCGACTCGGGCAAAGCCAACTTCGTGCTGGCCGACTGGGACAACGTGGCCGCCCGCAACGATCTCATCGGCCCCAAGGGCGACGAGGTGTGGGTGCTCAACGGTCGGGTCAATGCGTTGTGGAACAACCTGTTCGACTATGTACGCCGCGCCACCGCAGTCGAGCGGTGGCCCATGAACTTCCTGGAGGTGAACCCCGACGACGCCGCTGCCTGGGATGTCGTCAGCGGCGACCTCCTGTCGATCCGAAACGACGATGTCATCGATCAGTTGGGCGGCCGCACCGTGGGTGAGTTCACCGCAGTCGCCTATGTCTCCGACATCGTGCCGCCGGGAGTGACGTTCACCTACTTCATGTTCCCGGGCTCGCCGGCCAACACCATCACCCCGGCCGACAGCTCACTGCAGCCCATCAGCCTGCGTTATCCCTTCAAGCTGGGAAAGGGCACCGTCACCAAGATCGGCGAGTCCGGCCTGGCCGAGACCATGTCGTTCGCCCCTCGGAACCTGGCGCCGCAGGGCTGAGCCCAGCCGGCTCAGAGGCCCAGACGTTCCAGGGCGTGGGCCCGTCGTTGCCAGTCCTTGTCGACCTTCACGTGGAGGTCGAGGTAGGCACCCTCGGGGAGCTGTTCGCGCACCGCAGTCCCGACCTGTTTGAGGATGGCACCCTTCTTGCCGATCACGATGCCCTTCTGGGAGTCGCGCTCGACCAGGACCTCGCAGCGGATGTAGGGCCACTCCCATTCGGTGACCCGGGTGGCGATGGAGTGCGGCACTTCGTCGCGGGCCACCGCCAGCAGCTGCTCACGCACCAGCTCGGCCACCCAGAACGCTTCGGGCACGTCGGTGACCATGTCGTCGGGATAGAAGGCGGGACCCTCGGGCAGCCGCTCGATGAGGTGGGTGACCAGCTCGGCCACCCCCTCGCCGGTCCTGGCCGACACCGGGAAGTAGGCCTCGGCGTCGAGCTCACCGGCCCGGGCCAGCTGATCGATGATCTGGTCGGGGCGGGCGTTGTCGGTCTTGTTGACCACGATCACCGCATCAGACGGAACCCGCTGAGCGATGAACCGATCGCCCGGCCCGAGTGGAGCAGTGGCGTCGAGCACCAGACACACCACGTCGACACCATCGAGTGAGGCGGTGGCGGTGTCGTTGAGACGTTCACCCAACAGGGTGCGGGGTTTGTGGATTCCCGGCGTGTCGACGAACACCACCTGGGCCTCGGGCCGGTGCAACACACCCCGGATCTCGTTGCGCGTGGTCTGGGGTTTGTCGGACACGATGCTGACCTTGGTGCCCAGGATCTGGTTGAGCAGGGTGGACTTCCCGACGTTGGGGCGGCCCACGAAGGTGACGAACCCCGACTGCATCAGTGGGTGCCGTTGCCGTTGGTGTTGGCCACCCGCACCTGGGTGATCCGACGCCCTTCGATCTTCTCGACGGTGAGCTCCATGTCGTCGACCAGCACGGTCTCGCCGGCCTCAGGCACGTGGCCCAGGGCATCGAAGATGTACCCGCCGATGGTGTCCCACTCCCCTTCCGGGATGGCACCCCCCACCAGCTGGCTCAGCTCGTCGAGGGGCATACGCCCGTGCACCACCACCGCGTCGGCGCCCCGCCACTCATAGAGCGGACCCTCGTGATCGAACTCGTCGACGATCTCGCCCACCAGTTCTTCGATGAGGTCTTCGAGGGTGACCAACCCGGCGGTGCCACCGTATTCGTCGATGACCACCGCGGCGTGGTGGCGACGATCCTGCATCTCTCGCAGCATCGATTCGGCCCGTTTGGTCTCGGGAACAAACAGTGGTGGGCGACCGACACTGGTGGCCAACGCCTGGGCTCGGCCGCCGCGGGCGGCTTCGGCCAACCGTTTGGCGTGTACGACGGCCACGATGTCGTCACTGTCGTCCCGATACACCGGCAGTCGGCTGAAGCCGCTCTCGATCGAAACCCCCAGCGCCGCTTCGACAGTGGTGGTGGCCGAGATGCTCACCAGGTCAGGGCGGGGGGTCATCACCTCGCGGAGCACAGTGTCGCCGAACTCGAGTACCGACGCGATGAGCTCCCGCTCCTCGGGTTCGATGACATCGGCCTCCACCGCGGCCGATGCCAGCGCAATGAGCTCGTCGTCGGACATGACCGGCCCGAGCCGGCGTCGTGACTTGGGCAGAAAAGCGTTGGCCACCCACACCAACCCGCGGGTGATGAGACGGAGAGGCCAGAAATCGCGGAGGAACTTCACCAGCGGTGTGAGGCGCAGCGCCACGCCGAGCGGGTTGTGCAGGGCCAGGGTCTTGGGCAGGGCCTCGGCCACCACGAAGATGACCACCACCTGCACGGCGAGGGCCACGGCCACCCATCGCGCGCCGAAGTGCTCCTGCACCAGCGCAGCCACGATGCCGGCTGCGGCCAGGTGACAAGTGAGCACCAGCAACAGCACGGGACTGAGGGTCTCCTCGCGGTCGCGGAGCAGACCGACCAGCGCGTCGACCCGGGTGTGGGGCTCAGGCGCCTCGGCCAGGGCTTTGGCCTGGGCTCGCGACAGGTTGGTGAAGGCGGTTTCGGCCGCGGCCAACACCGCGGCGAACAGCACCAGCAACACCACCGCCAAGATGCCGAGGATCTCGACGCCGCCCATCAGGCGCCAGCACCCGCATCGGGCGGCGACCAGCTGTGCAAGAGTTCGCGTTCGCGGGCCTGCATGGCCTGGGCTTCGTCGGTCTCGGCGTGATCCATACCCAACACGTGCAACACACCGTGCACCACCAGCAGCGCCAACTCGTCGTCGTAGGTGCGACCGTGCTCGGCGGCGTAGCGGGCCGCCACCGGCGGGCAGATCACCACGTCACCCAGCAGCCGAGGGCCCGGATCGTTGGTCTCGTGGTCGTCGATGGGGAACGACAACACGTCGGTGGCACCCACCTCGTGCATGTGGACACGATTCAGCTCAGCCATCTCGTCTTCGTCGACGAACAACAAGTTGAGCTCGGCCGGGCCGGAGATGGGGCCGGCCGCCAGCGAGTGGAGGGCCAGGTCGCGGTAGCGGGCCAAGTCGACGGGGTGCACGTCTTGTTCGTCGTGGGCGACGACCGTGACGGTGTCGGTCATGATCACCGGGGCGGTGACCCGCCGGACCGTTCGTAGGCATCGACGATGTCCTGCACGATGCGATGGCGGACCACGTCGCGGCTGGTGAGGTGCACGAAGGCCAGGCCCTCGATGCCGTCGAGCGTCTTCTCGAGACCACCCAGCCCACTGCGTCCGCCCATGACGTCGACCTGGGTGGCGTCGCCGGTGACCACCACCGTGGAGTTGAAGCCGATGCGGGTGAGGAACATCTTCATCTGTTCGGGGGTGGTGTTCTGGGCCTCGTCGAGGATGATGAAGCTGTCGTTGAGGGTGCGGCCTCGCATGTAGGCCAGTGGAGCCACCTCGACCGACCCCTTGTCGATCATGCGTTGGGCGCCGTCCTGGTCGAGCATGTCGAACAAGGCGTCGTAGAGGGGACGGAGGTACGGATCGACCTTGGCCATCATGTCGCCGGGGAGAAATCCCAGGCTCTCGCCCGCCTCGACGGCGGGCCGCGTGAGGATGATGCGTTCGACCTGATTTTCCTGGAGCGCGCGCACGGCCATGGCCACGGCCAACCAGCTCTTGCCGGTGCCGGCCGGGCCGATGCCGAAGGTGATGACGTTGTTGGCGATGGCGTCGATGTAGCGGTGTTGGCCACTGGACTTGGGCCGGATCACCTTGCCTCGACCGGTGCGGTAGACCTCGCGGCCGAGCACCTCCGAGGGCCGCTCGTCGGAGCGCACCATCTCGATGGTGCGGCGGACCGTGCGGGTGTCGAGCTGTTGACCTTGCTGGAGCAGGGTGACCAGTTCCTCGAACACCTGGCCGGCGTCTTGTTCGCCCTCACCGACCACGGTGATCTCGTTGCCCCGCACGTGGATGTCGGCCTCGGCGAAGGCCTCCTCCACCAGCCGCAACAGTTGGTCCCGCTCGCCCAGCAAGGCGGTCATCAGATGGTTGCCGGGGATATTGATCTTGGTTGCGGTGTCGGTCATCTGTGGTCTCTCACAGGGTAGGGCCTCCAGACGGTTGTCGTCAGCCCTGATTCGGCCACTACCCCGACTCGACGGGCGAGCGTCGCACAGGGGCGGGTATGGTCCGATGGTGGCTTCCGGGCCGGTCGGCGGATCGACGGACGACGGTGACCCGCTCGCGCTCCTGCTGCAGTGGGCGGCCGAGGATCGGGTGGACCTGGCCCGGCGGCGACGGGTTCGTCAGGCGTCGCTCGGCCGCCAGGCCGGTGAGCGGGCCACCTGGCGAGCGCTGCTGGTCGATCTGGCCGAGGGGGCCGAGGAGGTGGTGGTCACCAGCCGAGCCGGAGTGGTTCGGGGCACCATCGCGGCGGTGGGCGAGGACTTCTGTGCCGTGCGCCGTGCGGGCTCGACGATGCTGATGCCGTTGGCCGCCATGGGTCAGGTCGAAACCGCTGGTGAGTTGCCCGTGGGGTTTCGCGGGGTGGCGGTGGCCGCCACCTGGGTGGAGCTGTTGGCCGAGCTGGCCGCCGACCGACCGGTGGTGCGCATCCACACTGCGGTGGGTCCGGTGCGGACGGGACAGTTGATTAGGGCGGGCGCGGACACGTTGACGATCCGAACGGATCATCCGGCCTCGCTGCCGATCTCGTTCAACTTGGCTGTCGTGGATGCCGTGGCGCTGGGGTGACCGGCGCCGACCGGCATGGTTCGATCAGGCTTCCTTGCCACCCACCGCGTCGGGATAGAGGTGCTCCAGGGTGCCCGGCTCGATACGACAACTGTCGATGAAGAGTTCGACCTCGTCGGCCTTGAGCCGGATGACACGTCCGAATCGATAGGCGGGCAGCTGTCCCTCATCGATGAACCGATACAGGGTGCGGGGAGTGATCCCCAGCCGCTTCGCCGCCTCGGCGGTGCTCATCCAGCCAACATCATCAAAAGCCATGGCCATACCTATAGCGCGTGGTGCGCCCTCGTTGGTGGATCTCGAAACGACCCGCAACGGCATGGTATACATTTTGAACACCCGAGGCGGGGTGAGGAGTATCGGCGGAACTCATGCACACGCCAACGTCGGCGGACGAGGCACGGCGCCCCCACGCGCGCCCGTTGCCTCAGGGGCGAGCCATCCTCGGTGGACTGTTGGTGGTGGCCGCGGTGGCCGTCGCCGGGTTCACGACGCGTGATGACCCAGCCGATCATCGACGGCCGTACCTGACGGCGGCGTCCTCGTTCGACCGGGGCCACGTCATCGAGGCCACCGACCTCGCCACCGCGGCCCTCGACCTCGATCCCGGTGTCGAGGCCGGGACATTCACCGACGGCTCCTCGCTGGTCGGCGTGGTGGTGATCAGCCCGGTGTCGGCCGGCGAGTTGATCCAGCACAGCGACCTGGCTCTGGCCACCACGACCGACCGCCCGGATCGGGCGGCCCTCGAGGTGACCTTCCCGGTCGAACGCGACCGAGCCCCCCGATCGCTCCAACCCGGCGAACACGTCACGGTCTTGGCCACCCACACCGCGGCCGGCGGGTCCACCACCAACGTGGCCGTCGACCAGGCCCTGGTGGTTGCCTACGAACGCGGCGAGGACGGTTTCTCGGCCAGCGGTACGGCGGTGTTGACCATCGCCCTGGCCAGCACCGACGACCATCTCGCGGTCGTCCACGACACCCAGGTGGGGGCACTCACCGTGATTCGCGCCAACAGCCGACCATCGGCCACACCGACAGCACCAGGAGACAGCGATGAGTGAGCGGTACGTCCTCATCGGGCTGGCCGGCCCCAGATCGGAGTGGTTCGGGCGGGTCAGCCGCTGGGCCACCGAGGCGGTGGTGGCCGCCGACTTCGTGAAGACCATGTCGGTCGAGGAGCTCCGGGCCCGGCTGGAAACGGGTCGTGTGTACTCGGCGGCCCTCCTCGACGCCGGCATCGCTGCCGTCGATCGAGACCTGTTGGACTCGGCCCGGGCGGCCGGCTGCGCGACCGTTGTTGTCCTCGACCCGCGGGTCGAACGCGACTGGGAATCGCTGGGAGCCACGGCGACACTCGATCCCGACTTCGATCGAGACGCGCTCATCCGGGTCCTGGTGACCCACACTCGTCCCGTCCGCCGGACCGAAGCCGGCAACGTCAGCGCGGTCGAGGTGGAAACGCCGCGCTGGCAGGCTCCCGTGATCGCGGTCACCGGCGCGGCCGGCACCGGGCGAAGCACCGTGGCCATGGCTGTGGCCCAGGGGCTGGCCTCACACTCCCGACATCAGCCCTTGGCGCTCGCCGACTTCGCCCTCGAGGCCGACCTGGCGATACTGCTCGACACCGGCGACGTGGTGCCTGGTGTGCAGGAACTGGTTGAGTCACACCGCCTGGGCGCTCCCCCACCCGAGGCCGTTCGTCAGTTGTTGTTCCCGGTCGAGGCC
>JBPCTQ010000245.1:0-12885 GCA_051011595.1 Acidimicrobiales bacterium | reverse complement strand
GCGGTCTCCTTGGTGGAGTAGCCGTCGAGTGCGGTCAGGGCCATCACCGCCGCCAGCTCGGGAGCCAGGCGGGCGAAGGCCTGACCCAGCTCGGTGTGTCCGAGAGCCAGCGGTACCTCCTCGGTGAGTAGGTCGCGGACGGCGTTGACGTCGGCGCAGGGTTCCGGTGGCGGCCGTTTCCGTAGCTGGTCGACCAGACGACGACGAGCGATCGTCCACAGCCAGGCCGCCACTTCACCGGTGGGTTGCCACTGGTCGGCCGATCGCCAAGCGTCGACGAAGGTGTCCTGTAGTGCGGAATCGACCAGATCGGTGTCGGCGCACCGTCGGGCCAGGCGAACGGTGATCCAGCCCGCATGGCGCTCGTACAACAGGTCGAGGCCGTGACGCCCGCCCTGGGCCATGGCGGCGACCAGGGCGGCGTCGGGGGGGTCGAGCTCAGGACCACCCGGTGGGGAGGCGGCTGTGCGATGGTCGACCACCAACGTCACATTACGATCCGACGGCCGCTGGTCCGCGGAAGGGGTGGCGCAGCCAGGGGCGGATGCCACGCAACGGGTGCAGCAGCTGGCCCGGCACCGAGACCGGCATCGGATCGTCGATCCCGTAGATCTGGGGCCGGCGATCAGCAGGCATGTAGTAGGTGCCGCCGATGATGTCCCACAAAGGCAGAAACACCGAGTAGTTGGTGCAGTGGGCCTCGGGATGATTCGAGTGGTGCCAATGATGGAACTCGGGTGTCATCACGATCTTGTGCAGCGGGCGCAGTCGCCACCGCACGTTGGCGTGAGCGAAGAGGCCGATGAGGGCCTGGATGACGGCGAACACACCGACCACCTCGAAGTCGAAACCAGCGGCCAGCAACATCACGGCCGGCACCGCGATGATGACCCCGTCGAAGGGGTGGACCCGGATGCCCGAGATCCAGTCCAGCCGTTTGCTCGAGTGGTGCACCGAATGGAATCGCCAGAACAAGGGCACCTCGTGGCCGAGGCGGTGAGTCCAGTAGATCAAGATGTCGAGCAGGAGGGCGGCTTCGACGACCTGCAGCCATGCCGGCTGGGCCGTCACCAGCGGCGCCAACAACAACATCGGCAGCCACAGCGGAACCATGGCGACGGCGATGATGGCGCCGACCACCAACCCGACGACCTCGAGCACCGGGTTGACCAACGCATAGGTGAGATCGGTCCGGAGCCCGGGTCGACGGATCTTGTAGGGGTGTCGCTTGAACATCTTCTCGAAGGGCACCACCACCACGAACAACCCGACGATGCCGCCGGCGGCCCCGAACCCCAGGAACAGGCCCACCGGAATGGCGATGGCCAGCGCGACGACATGGATTCGACGAATCCACCGCCACCAGGTGGCATTGGGCCGATCCGGGGGTGGGGCCAACGACGACATCGGTGGCGGCGGGGGCAACACCGACCGGGGCGGCGGTGGTGGCAGCGAGCTGGCTGATGGATGGGTGGGGGTTGGGGGCATGGTGTCTCCTTCACCCCCTCTATCGAGACCGGGCCCCCGATCGGTTCATGGCTTCTCGGGTGAGGCGGCGACCATCGATCGCCGAGCCGGTGTCATGATGGACAACAACGACGGTGCTGCCAGGGGAACCGGCCAGGGGCAGCGTGGGTGTACTGCCCGGAAGGCGACGAAGAGAGATCGGACACGAATGTCGGCCAAGGAATCGACCGGATTGTCTGGCCGTCGCCTCGTGCCGGGATGTCGACGGCCCGCCCCATGACTTGCCGCGCCGTGGCTGCGGCCATGCTGGTGGCGCTACTCGCAGCATTGGCGGTTTCGATTCCGGCCGATGTGTCGGCGTCGGCCCAGGTCACCATCACACCCGATCGGGTGCTGGTCGACGGCGAGAGTGTCACCATTCGGGGGTCGGGCCTGTCGACCGGCGACTGGGCCGGCGCCGTGCAGTGTGTCTGGCCCGCACCCGAGGACTTGACCGAGGTGCTGGACCGCTGCGACCTCGCCGTGGCCCGCGACGGCCGCGTCAATCAGCGTGGCGACGTCCAGTTCCGAATGCCCGCAAGACGGTTCATCCAGGTGCAGGGACAACCGGTGGATTGCGCCGACCCGGACCTCTGTTCCATTGCGTTGACCACACTTGCGGCCGGGGCGCCGGTCACTGATCCCTACACGGTCACTCGCGCCGAGCCCATCGTGTTCGATGACAGCACCGGCGATCCCCCGCTGGACCTCACCGTCACCGTCGACGACTGGGACAGCCGATCGGTCACCGCCACGATCGGCTGCTCGACGCCGGTGTCGGTGCGCTTCGTCGCCGAGCTGGGCCAAACGCGCGGCCAGGGCCGGGCGGCCGCCGGCGATGTGCAGAAGATCGACTGCGTCGACGAAGTCACCGTCACCACGCTGCTGGTGCCGCAGCCCGTTGGTGGTGCGCGTCCCTTCCGCCGTCTGCTGGCCGGCCCGGCGTCACTCTTGGTGTCGGTTTCCGGGCGCGACGGTCGCTGGTCGGACTCCGCCGATGACCGGCGTGACGTGGTCATCGCCGATCCCGCGCTGACCCGTCAACGGACCGCTTCCAACCCCGGTGGCGCCGTCATTCGATTCACCGGCCTTCGGGTCACGCGCAACGGGGCGGCGACGATCCGTGCCGAGCTCCAGTGTGACCGGAACTCGTTCGTGCACGTGGAGGGTGCCGTCGTGATGGAGGCCCCTGGCGGCACGTACCGAATCGCCCGTTCCAACCCATCGGCTCCACGCGTCCGTTGTGACGGCTCGACCAGTGTCGCCCTCGACCTCGCAACGGCCTCTCACCGCCCCGAGGAACCGGGTTCCCTGGATCGACACGCGGACATTCTTCCCCCGGGGAAGGGTGAAGTGCACCTCAGTGCCAGGAGCGTCCCTGCTGACACCCACTCACTGGTGATGCGGCCCATCCAGACAAGGCGGATGATTCGGCCCGAGAGCGTCCGAGTTCCGCATCGACCCGACTCACCTCTCCGAATCGGCACCACCAGCTCGTCCGGCGTGCGAGGTTCGCTCGAGTGCGCACGCACGCAGTGGTTGACGGTGTCGGCCACCGCGGGTCAACAGGTTGGACCGCTCGGCCAAGTGGTGCTCCAGGGAAGTGGCGCCACCCCGATCCGCTGCATCGTGGGTCACACGATCGTGTTCGACATCGCGTGGCACCGGCCGATTCGCGACCAGCACCACACTCGCATCGGCCTGTTCGCGGCAGAGTGGAACGAACCCTGGCAGCACACCCAGGGCGGCTGGCGACGCACAGCATCCTGATGCTCGGCGTCAGGGGCGGGGGGTGCCGTCGTCGCCGAGCCAGTCGGGCCAGTTCTCGCTGACGGTCCAACTCCACTCGGGATCGCGACGTTCGGTCCAGGCCAGCACACCCTCCTTGGCGTCGGGGCCGCCCATCAGATGGAGATGGAGGTCGCGCTCGAGGTCGTCGATCCGGTCGGCGTCGGGCTGCGGATTCCACCAGAGCAGGCGTTTGCTCACGCCGGCCGACACCGGAGCGGTGTGTTTGGCCAACTCATGGGCCAGCTCCAGCGCCGATTCGAGCACCTGGTCGGCGGGAACCGCTCGGTTGGCCAGCCCCCATTCGGCCGCCTCGGCTCCGGTGAACCGGCGGCCCGTCAACAACAGTTCGGTGGCCCGGGCGTGACCGATGAGGCGGGGCAGCGTCCAGTGGCTGTGCAGATCGGGCATCACCCCGCGGCGCACCTGCACGATGCCGAGCTTGGCATTGTCGGCCACCACGCGGATGTCGAACTGGAGGGTGAGGGTGAGCCCCAGGCCGATGGCGGGGCCGTTGATGGCGGCGATGGTGGGCTTGCGGACATCCCAGGGATGGAAGGTCAGCGGGTCGCTGCGGAAGTCTCCCCGATCGGACGGGGCACCGAAGACGGCGGCGCCGCCGCTGAAGTCGGCCCCGGCGCAGAACGCTCGGCCGGCACCCGTCACCACGACCACCCGCACGTCGTCGTCGGCGTCGGCGGACCGGAGAGCGTCGGAGAGCTGCCGACCCATCTCTCCCGAGAAGGCGTTGAGGACATCGGGCCGGTCGAGGGTGATCACCAGCACCTGGTCGATGAGCTCGGTGGAGATCGGATCGCTGGTCATGGTTCCTCCCGATACACACGAAAGCCACCGGGGTAGGGCCCTTGTCCGTCCAGTCGTTGGACCTCGATACCCCGTGCGTCGAGGAGGTCGAGGCTGACGAAGACGGATCCGGTGGTGTCGGCATCACAGTCGCACAGGCTGATGGTGGCCTCCACCATGGCCTCGAGCGATTCGATCTGATCGTCGCTCAACATGTCGCCGACCAGGGCATGGGCCCCTTCCGACAAGACCGCGGCGCGGGGTTCGATGGTGTTGACCCGCACGCCGCGCCCGTAGAGCTCGACGGCGAAGGCGTTGGTCACCCGATTCAGGGCCGCCTTGGTGGCACCGTAGAAACCGATGGTCAGGGCGATCCCCTCGGTGCGGAAAGGTGGGCCCGAGCTGTGTTCGGCCGACCCGCTCGACACGTTCACGACCCAACCCTCGCCCTGTTCGATCATGTCGGGCAGCACCGCCTGGGTCAGCTCGATCGGCGTGTGGAGGTTCACATCGAGCATGAGCCGGCGGCGTTTGGCCGGATACTCCGACAGGGGCTGGTAGATGGCCGCCGCGGCGTTGTTGACGAGGATGTCGACGGGACCGAGGGTGGCGGTCACATCGGGCACGATGCTGCCCCGTTGGTCCTCGTCGGTGAGGTCGGCCACGACGGTGTGCACGCGGGCACCGTGTCGTTCGAGTCGCTCCGCTGTTTCGCGCAGCGATCCCGGAAGGGTGGGGTGGTGTTCGAGGGTGCGGGCGGTGATGGCCACATCGGCCCCTTCGGCCGCCAGGCGTTCGGCTATTCCGGCGCCGATGCCCCGGGATGCACCGGTCACCAGAGCTACCTTGCCTGCGAATCGGCTTCCCACCGCACTCTCCTCAGTCGTCGGACAGGAACACCCGTGGTGTCAGCACCACCACCAGGGAGGCGGCGACGATACCAGCGGCCATGGCCGGGACCGATTCGCGGGGCGGTAGATCGAGCTCGAAGAAATTGCGGGCGAAGGGCCAGATCATCACGATGCAGTACGAGGCCGCCATGGCTCCGGCCAGGCCCAGCTTCCAGGCTCGGAGTGGCCGCGAGATGGTCACCAGGATCACCAGACCAATGGTGAGCAGGCAGATGGTGGCCGCAGTCCGGGCTTCGGCCAGCGAGGCCGAATCGGAGCGGCGAACCACCTCGTACACCGCCACGGTGGCCATTCCGGCCGCTGCGCCGGCCGGCAGCGAGAAGCGCAGGACCCGCTCGAGGAATCCCGGTCGCACCAGTGCCGTGCTGGGTGCCAGGGCCAGGAAGAAACCGGGGACCCCGATGCTGAACGTGCCGATCAGCGTGAGTTGGCGGGGTAGCAGCGGGAACGGTGAGCCGATCATCGCGATCAGTGCGGTGATGAGTACGGCGTAGGCCGCCTTGGTGATGAACAGGTTGGAGACCCGCTCGATGTTGTTGATGACCCGACGACCTTCATCGAGCACCCGGGGGAGGGTGGCGAACCGATTGTCGAGCAGCACCAGCTGGGCCACGGCACGCGTCGAGGAACTGCCCGACCCCATCGCGATTCCCATGTCGGCGTCTTTGAGCGCCAACACGTCGTTGACTCCGTCGCCCGTCATGGCGACGACGCGGCCTCGCGCCTGTAGCGCTCCGACCATGGCTCGTTTCTGGTGTGGGGTGACCCGACCGAACACCGACTCCGAGGCCAACACGTCGGCCAACGCCTCGGGGTCGTCGGGCAGGGTTCGGGCGTCGGTGCCCTGGTCGGCACCAGGCACGCCGGCTCGGCGGGCCACCGCGGCCACGGTGTCGGGGTTGTCGCCCGAGATCACCTTGAGGTCGACGCCCTGTTCGTCGAAGTACGCCAGTATCTCGGCCGCGTCGTCGCGGACGGTGTCCTCCAGCAGCACCATGGCCACGGCCTGGCGGTGTTCGACGAGGCGGTCGTCGTCGTAGGGTTCGTCGCTGCGGACCAACAACAGGACACGCCGTCCCTGATGGGCGTGCTCCTCGACGGCGGTCAACGTTTGCTGATCGTCGGGATCGGCCACGATCTCGGGTGCCCCGATGTAGAAACTGCCCCGGTCGGCGAACGCGGCGCCGGCCCACTTACGGGCCGACGAGAACGGGGTGACCGCGGTGGCCACCCAGTGCGATGGCGACGGGTGGGCTTCAGCCACTGCGGTCATGGTTGCATTGGGGTCCTCGTCGGTGCCGGCGATGGCGCCCAGTGCCTCGGCTGCCGCGTCGCGGTCGACCCCGTCCGCCGGCTCCATGTCTCCGTAGCTGATGTCGCCGGTGGTGATGGTTCCCGTCTTGTCGAGGCACAACGTGTCGACGCGAGCCAACAGCTCCACCGAGGCCAACTCCTTGGCCAGGGCCTGGCGTCGGGCCAGGGCGATCACTCCCGAGATGAACGCCAGGCTGGTGAGCAGCACCAGCCCGTCGGGAACCATGGCGACGGCGGCAGCCACCGTTCCCTGGAGGGCGTCCTGCCACCGGTCTTCGACATCGAGGAGCCGCCACAACAGCAGCAGCGACACCGGAGGGATGATGACGGTGAGCCAACGGAGGATCACGTTGATGCCGTTGCGCAGCTCACTGTTGGCCAACCGGAACACGCGGGCTTCTTCGGCCAGCTGGCTGGCGTAGGCCTCGGCGCCGATACGGGTGGCTCGGTAGAACCCGGATCCGGCGCTGACGAAGCTCCCGGACAACACCTCGTCGCCGGGGTCCTTCTCGACGGGGTCGGCCTCCCCCGTCAGCAGGCTTTCGTCGAGCTCGAGCCCCACGCCCCGCACCAGCTCACCATCAACCACCAGCTGGTCACCGGACCCGAGGATCAACAGCTCGTCGGCCACCACCTGGCTCACGCCGAGATCGTGCTCGATGCCATCCCGGATCACCCGCGCCTTGGGGGCGTTGAGCACTTCGAGCTCGTGCAGGGTTCGGCGGGCCTTCACCTCCTGATACACGCCGATGACCACGTTGGACACCACCACTCCCACGAAGAGGCCGTCGCGGGGGTAGCCGGCGATGAGTATGAGCACGAACAACACGCTGATGATGGCGTTGACCGGGTTGAACAGGTTGGCTTGCAGGATCTGGCGGGTGCTGCGAACCGGTGCATCGGGGATGTCGTTGGTCCGGCCGTCGGCCACCCGCTCGGCTACTTCGTCCGCGGTGAGGCCGGTCAACGCGGTACTGGTCTCGGTCACGGTTCGGGCGCCGAACGTGGGCGGAGGGCCGCAGCCGTGGGCATCGTCAGTCGTGACCCGACCGGTCATAGACATAGCCGGTCTCGGCCATGGTGAGGCGGTGGCGGCGGCCGGGAGCGTCGGCGTCACCGCTGGCGTAGCCGGCGTCGCCTTCCCAGAGGGCCACTGCTCCCTCGGCGCCCCGACTGATACGAGTCTCGAAGAAGGTGACCTCGGCCGCGTCGAGAGCAGCAAGGGCACTGTCGACGTCGTCGTACAGCGCCAGCGTCTCCAGCGTCACCCATGTGGGCGGCGCCAGTTCGATCTCCAGGGCGTTTCGGCGCTGCATGGCGTCGACGGGGGTCATCCATCCGGAGTCGTGGATCTCGCCCCCGTCGATGTTCACTGCGTCGCCGCTGGATCGGGCTGCGAAGAACCACGTCGAGAACCGCTTCGGCGTGATCGCTGGGGGCGTCCAATGGCTGAACCAGGCCAGGCCGTCGGTCTGTAGCTCCTGGCCGGCCTCCTCGGCTGCTTCGCGAACGGCGGCCCGGCGGGCGGCTTCGACCACGTCCTCGTCGTCATCGCGATGGTCGTCGGGATCGATCCGGCCGCCGGGGAACACCCACATGCCCCCGACGAACTCGAGTTTGGAATTGCGCCGCAACATCAACGTCTCGATGCCGGCATCGGTGTCGCGCAGTACCACGACGGTGGCCGCCGGAATCAGCGGCGCCGTCTCACTTCCCGTTTCGGTGTAGCGGGCCTCCCAGCGGGCGAACATGTCGCGGTCGCGGCGTCCACGTTCGGTGGTCATTGGGCACCCGAGGGCAGACCCTCGGTCCACGCCATCTCCTCGATCAGGCGCCGGCTCCTCCAGCCGTCGTCGGTGCGCACCAGGTCGTGGTTGTACCAACCGCCGCAGAAGAAGGAGGGCCCGTCCTTGAACTGCATGGGGTTGTAGAACATCGCCCGCACCGTGGCCGTGTCGCCGTCGATGGTGACGTCCTGATTCGAGATCAGGTGCTGGGTCACGGAGAAGAGCTTCATGCACTCCTCGAGCCAGGCGGCGACCTCTTCGCGGCCACCGGCGATGCCGCCGGGCGACGACGAGTAGTCGATGTGGGCGTCGTCGGTGAAGAGTTTCTTCCAGTCGTCCCATCGTTCGCGGTCGACGGCATCGGCGTAGCGAGTCAGGAAGTCGCTGATCTCGATGCGGTCGCTGAGTGTGCGGTGATCCATCGTGGCCCCTCCCGAATGGAGCGCATCGTAGGGGATCGTCAGCACCCGGGGCCGCTCCGGGTCAGATGCGCCCTTCGGCCACTGCCACTTCGATCCAGGCGATGACTTCGTCGAGCATCTCGTCGAGCGAGGTTGCGGCCTCGATACCCAGGACATCGCGGGCCTTGCTGGTGTCGGGTACCCGTTTCTGCACGTCGTATTCGAAGGCCTCGTCGGACACATACCGGAAGGGTTCGTCGGGGCCCTTGATCTTGCGCCAGATCACCTCGGCCAACTCGAGCACCGTCGTCGATTGGGCGGTGGAGATGTTGAAATCGTCGTTGCGGGCGTCGGGATGTTCCATGGCCGTGACGATGCCGCTCGCCAGGTCGCCGCCGTAGGTGTAGTGACGGACCTGGGAACCATCGCCCAGGATGTGCAACGGGTCTTGGCCCTTCAACAGCTTCTGGACCAGATCGGGAACGACGTGGCTCATGGCCAACTTCACGTCGCCGCTGGTGACCTCGGCCTCGCCGCGGGCGCGAGCCTCGCCCACGCCGACGCAGTTGAACGGCCGCACGATGGTGTAGGGCAGTTGGTACTGGTCCCAGGCGGCGATGGCGAAGTACTCCACGGCCAGCTTCTGGAAGCCATACGAAGACAACGGCGGTGGGACCTTGCGCTCATCACCCTCGACCGATGGCCAGCGGTCGGTCGATTCGAACACCATCGACGAGCTCAGGTAGGTGACCTTCTGCAACGAACCGGCCCGGTGGGCTCGAATGGCGGCATCACAGGTGGCCGCGATGATGCGTTCGTTGGTGGCCAGCAGGTCGTAGGCATAGGCGTGGAAGTACGAGATGCCGCCGATCATGGCGGCCCCGGCGATGAGGTGGTCACAGCCGTCGAGCAGGTCCACCAGCAGATCGACGTCGGTGGCGTCACCTTCGACGAAGCGATAACCCGGGTCGCTGTCGTAGGCATGGCTGACCGGGCCGTACTTGGAGTAGTTGTCCAGTCCCACAACCTCGTGGCCCCGGCCCAACAACTCCTGGACGATGTAGCCGCCGATGAAACCGGCCGAGCCGGTGACGAGAACTTTGCTCACGTTGACCTCAGAGTTGGAAGCGGGAGACCGTGCGGAATGTCACGCAGGGTACGAGGAGATGCGGGGGCCGAACGCGTATCGGTACCACCGCAGGTACTTGGGTAGCCACGCCGTGAGTTGGAAGTTGGATTCGCCGAAGTCGCGGTCGAGCCAGATCGTGGGGATCTCGGCCACCGGTAGTCGGTGCCGACGAGCCTTGGCCACCAGTTCTATGCCCAGCTCGAAGCCGCCCACGGACTCCATGCCGACAGTGCGGACGAAGTTGCGGTCGTACGCCTTGAACGAGTTGGTGGCGTCGCGGGTGCCCACTCGACCCAGGTAGTAGAGGCTGAGTCCGGCCATCCGGGACATGAGGCCCTTCAGTAGTGGTCCGCCCACCTGCTGGCCCCCTTGCGCATACCGCGACGCAGCGGCGATGACGACCCCACGTTCCACCAGCAGGGTGAGGGGTTCGATCTGCTGGGGATCGTCGCTGCCGTCGCCCATGGTGACCACCACCACCGGAGCGCTGCAGTGGTCGATGCCGTACCGCAGGGCCAGGGCCGGGCCCCGGCCGTACTCGTTGAGGGTCGGTACCAACTGGTCTTCGTTGCGGGCGAACTTCTGCAGGTAGGGGAGCGTGGTGTCGTCCGGCGAGTCATAGACCGCCAGGACCTCACACGGGATGTCGATGCTGTCGAAGAGTCGATCGAGGAACGGCACGATGGTCTCGCCCTCGTTGTAGACGGGCACCACCACCGAGACCCGCGGCTCGGTCATACACGAACCCCGTCGCCCAGCAGATTCCAGATGTCGATGACGGGTAGCTGCGTGTCGATATCGGCGAACTCTTGGTGGGGAGCGGCGATGACCAGCAGGTCGGCCTGTTGCACCACCTCGGCCAGCGGCATGAGATCGGGGTCGGTGGTGACCAGCGGGTCGGCGCACAGCACCTGTCGGGCCCGCAGTCGAAGCAGCCGTTTCATCTTGTAGCTGAGGCTCTCGCGGGTGTCGTCGCTGCCGGCCTTGAAGGCCATCCCCAACAATCCGACGGTCATCGAGGTGAGGTCGTAGGACTGCTCGATGCGGTCGACCAGGTAGAGAGGCAGTCCTTCGTTGATCTGCATGCTGGCGTGACCGAGGCTGAAGTTGTTGCGGTTGAAGGCGGCCAGCTGCATGGTGTCCTTGAGCAGGCAAGGACCGGCCGCCAGGCCGGCGCCGGGAAGATCGGCGGCGCGAGGGTAGTCACGGGCGAGCCCTTCGCGGATGCGCTCGTAGTCGAGGCCGAAGTCGTTGGCGATCATGTACAGCTGATTGGCGGCGGCGAACTTGATGTATCGCCACGTGTTGGTGATCAGCTTGGCCAGCTCGGCTTCTTCGACGTCGAGCTCCACGATCTGGTCGGTCAGCGAGCCGAAGAGTTCGTTGGCTGCGGCCAGGGCCTCGGGGGTACGCCCCGAGACGATCTGGGGCAGCGAGTACAGCTCGGTGAGGGCTTTGCCCTCGGCGATGCGTTCGGGACAGTACGAGACCTCGAGGGCGAGACCGTGTTGGTCGAGGAGCCGTTCGACCAGGGCGGTGACACCCGGGTACACCGTGCTGCGCAGCACGAGGTGTTGGCCGTCGCGTAGGTAGGGGGTGATGTCTTCGACCGCCCGCAACACCATCTCGGCGTCGGGGTTGAAGTGTTCGTCCACCGGTGTGCCGACCACCACGACGACGTGGTCGACCCCGCTCACGACCGAGGCGTCGGTGCTGGCTCGCAACGTGCCGTTGGCGATGGTGGCTTCGAGGATCTCCTGGGCCCCTTCCTCGTCGAAGGGCATCTTGGCCGCGCCGACGGTGTCGACGGCGGTGGCATCTATGTCGTAGAGCACCACCGCATGACCACTGTCGGCCAAGGCCAACCCGAGGGGCAGACCGACGCGGCCGCACCCGCCGACGATGACAACTTTCGAGTTTTCGGCCATGACGGCGATGAATTCCCCTACGGACGGCGCGCCGGACGTCACGAGATGGTCTCACACCACCCGGCGGGCCCGCAAAGGTCTGAACGGCTACGCCAAGTGGGAATTCGGCGTCTGTGTGAACACACAAAGTGGTCGAATCTGCTCGAAGTGGGGCCTGTCGCGGCCGCGGGGAACAGGGGTGGACGTCGGGGGAAGGGCCCGACCGGCCGACGGGTTTCCCCCGTTGATGTGTCGCCCGATGATCTGGCTGGGGGTGGTGGCCGTGCTGGCCGTCGCCTGCGCCGGCGAAGACGGCCGAAGTGCACCACCCGGCACGGGCCCGCCGCCATCGGCGCCCGAGGTGGCGAGTGACGACATCGTCTTCGACACCTTCGACGGTGGATCGTTGACGCTGTCGGAGGCTTCGGAGGCGGATGTCGCTCGTTTGCTCGACGCCATCCCACCGATCGACGAGCCGCGCTACCAGCCCGGCCGTGAGGCCGATTGGCTGGCGGCCGACGATGCCGTGCTGGGCTGGGAGGCCGCCGACGGGTCCACCTGGGCGTACCCTCACCGGATCCTCGATCTCCACGAGCTGGTGAACGACGAGATCGCGGGTCGAGCGATCGTGATCACCTACTGTCCGCTCTGTCGCAGCGGGGTGGTGTACGACCGGATGGTTTCGGTCGACGGAGCCGCACGGGAGCTGACCTTCGGAAACACCAGCGCCCTCTACCAGAACGACCTCGTGATGGTCGATCGCCAGACCGGCTCGTACTGGTGGCAAGTCGCCGGACGCGCTATTCGTGGCCCACTCACCGGAACGGAGCTGCCGGTCCTTCCGGCGCGAACGGCCCGCTGGGAGCAGTGGCTGACCGATCACCCCGACACCATGGTGCTGGCCGTCGACCAGGGATTCGGGCGTGACTACCTTGCCGACCGGTTCGTCGGGTACGCCGATGCGGTCGACGAGGGTCGGACTCCCTTCCCGGTCGATCCCGAGGCCTTCGCCGATGATCGATTGTCACCGGGAACGGTGGTCGTCGGGTTCGAGGTCGGGGAGCGGGCCGTCGCCGTTCCCGCCGACGGCCCGGATGGGGTGGTCACCGTTTCTGTCGACGGGGTGCGCTACGAGGTGCGTCGCGACGAAGCTGCCGCCGCCGTGTGGCGGGTCGACGACGGAGAACCGGTCCCGTACCCCTCGCGGTCGATGTTCTGGTTCGCGTACCTGGGGGCGTTCAGCCACGCCGAGGTCGTGACCGGCTGACGGCTGCTGCGGGTTGTCAACCCTCGATGGCCCGAAGGGTGGCCGATGCGGCCACCGCTGAGGGTTCGGCC
>JBPCTQ010000244.1:0-6395 GCA_051011595.1 Acidimicrobiales bacterium | reverse complement strand
CCCCGATGGCGTGTCGCCGGTAGGCGGCGGTCGATCGGTGGTCGTCGATGGGTGATGACGCCTCGGCCGCCAGGGCACCGAAACGATCGACCACGTCGGCATCGGCCCGGAGTGTGCTCCAGTCGATGGCGTCGGCCGCGAACGTCTCGGCGTCCGGAGCCCGGGTGGGGGCGGCGGTGCCCGACCCCAGTCCACAACCGACCGTGTGGTTGTCGGTGTCGAGGGCGACGGCCACCCCGGCCGTGGAGATCACCATGGCGTTGCGGGTGCCGATCTTGAGGAACTCCTGGGGTCCGGTCGCCACTGGTAGTCGTACCGAACGGATCAACTCACTCGGCTGTAACACGGTTCGTTTGACTCCCACGATGAGCTCATCGACACCCAGGCTGTGATCGCCGGCGGTGCTGGCCGCGTCGATCGTGGCCCCGACCGCCATCAACACCGGCAAGGTGTCGCCGGCCGGAGACCCGGTGGCCAGGTTGCCGCCGATGGTGCCGGCATTGCGAATCTGGGGTGATCCCACGGTGCGGGCCGCCTGGGCCAGCCCGGGGGCCAGGGCCACGAAGGCCGGGTCCTCCATGGCGGCATAGGTGCACCCGGCGCCGATGACCAGCTGGTTGCCGTCGCGGTGCCAACCCTTCAGCTCGTCGATGGCTCGCAGGGCGAGCACTCGTGTGGGCCGGCGAATGCCGTGGTTGACCTCGACCATGAAGTCGGTGCCACCGGCCAGGGGTGTGAGTTGGTTGTCGGCGGCCAGCAGTTGGAGGGCTTCGGTCAGGCTGGTGGGCACCAGCACACTGCTCACGATTCACCTTCGATGGCGTTCAGGTAGTTGTAGATGCTCATACGGCTGACCTGCATCTGATCGGCCACCTCCTCGACCGCTTTGCGCAGCAAGAAAGCACCTCGGTTGGCCAGGAGGCGAACCGCGGCCTGCTTTCCTTCGCGGTCGAGCTCGGCCAGCGGGCAGGCCATCTCTTGTTCGACTGCCGCGATCATACGGTCGAGTGCACCGTGCAGGTCGCCCAGCCGGGCACCCGATTCGCCCCACCCCTTCTCGATCAGGAGTTGGATACGGGTGCCGCCGTTGGCCATCGATGCTCTGATGAGGTCGGCCACTGCATCGGCCAGGTCGTCGACGGGCGCCTCGACGGTGGTGCCGAAGGGGCCGACGTCGGGACCGAGGGGAGCCACGGCGGCCACTCCGGCCTGCACATGGGGCCCCGGGGCACCTTCCACGAAGGGTTCGATCAGGAACTCGGCTCTCGCGCGAATGGCCACAACCGTGTATTTTGACAGATTGTAAAAGCCAGACCCAACCAATCGCATGCCGACCTCCTCCCACCCTCACCTGCGCATCGACGGCGACCGCCTGCTCGGCCGCCTCGACGAGCTGGCTCGTATCGCCCCCATCGATGGTGGGGGAGTGTGTCGACTGGCGCTCACCGACGAGGATCGCCTGGGGCGAGACCTGGTGGTCGCATGGATGCACGACCTCGGGCTGCACATAACGACCGACGGCATCGGCAACGTGGTTGGTGTGCGCGACGGCGTGGTCGACGGTCCCCCGGTCATGTGTGGCAGCCACGTCGACACCGTCCGAACCGGTGGCCGCTACGACGGCAACCTGGGAGTGCTGGCCGGCCTGGAGGTCATCGAGACGCTGGCCGCCGCCGACATCACCACCCATCATCCCCTGGCCGTGGCGTTCTTCACCAACGAGGAAGGTTCGCGTTTCGCACCCGACATGATGGGCAGCCTCGTCCACGTCGGTGGGTTGGCCCTCGAAACCGCCCTCGACACGGTTGGCATCGACGGCGTGAGTGTGGCCGAAGCGCTCGATGGCATCGGGTATCGGGGCACCGCACCGTCGCCGGCAACCCCGCCTCGGGCGTTCGTCGAGCTGCACATCGAGCAGGGCCCGGTGCTCGAAGCCGAGGGCTACACCATCGGCGTCGTCACCGGTGTCCAGGGAATCTCCTGGACCGAGGTCACCATCGAAGGTCAGTCCAACCATGCCGGCACCACTCCCATGGACCTGCGTCACGATGCCGGCTACGCCGCCGCCGAGATCGCCACCTTCGTGCGCGGCCTGGCCACCACGCTGGGTCCGCCCATGGTGGGCACCGTCGGCGCCATCGACCTGCATCCGAACCTGGTCAACGTGGTGGCTGCCCGGGCCGTGCTCACCGTCGATCTGCGCCACACCGACGAATCGATGCTGGTCAAGGCCGAGGGTGAGCTGATCCGCCATCTCGACGAACTGGCGGCCACCGAAGGGGTTGCCATCACCACCCGCCCCCTGGCTCGCTTCGAGCCGGTCGAGTTCGACCCCGTCACCGTCGACTTGGTGGCTCGCACCGCCGACACCCTGGGGCATCGCGCCCGGCGGTTGCCGTCGGGTGCCGGGCACGATGCCCAGATGCTGGCCCGGGTCTGGCCCACGGCCATGGTCTTCACTCCCAGTCGCGACGGCATCAGCCACAATCCGGCTGAACACACCGATCCGGCCGATCTGATCGCCGGAGCCGATGTGTTGCTCCAGACCCTGCTGGCCCTGGCGGCCGGGGGCGAGCAGTGACCCGCGAGGTGCATGTCGGCGCCGCGCAACTCGGGCCGATCGGGCGCGACGAAACACGGGCCGAAGTGGTCGAACGCCTGCTCGTCCTGTTGCGGGCCGGCCACGAGCGGGGGGTCCAGGTCGTTGTCTTCCCCGAGCTGGCCCTCACCACGTTTTTCCCTCGCTGGTATGTGGAAGATCGATCCGAGTTCGACCACTACTACGAGACGGAGATGCCGGGCCCCGACACCAAGCCGCTGTTCGACGAGGCGGCGCGGCTGGGTATCGGCTTCTCGTTGGGATACGCCGAGCTCACCGCCGACGGCCACCGCTACAACACCCAGCTGTTGATCGGCCCCGACGGCAACGAGATCGGCCGCTACCACAAGGCGCACATCCCCGGGCATGCCGAGCACGAACCCGACCGGCCCTTCCAGCACCTGGAGCGTTACTACTTCGAACCCGGTCCCGAGGGGTTCGGGGTGTGGGACGGTTTCGGTGGTCGGGTGGGGATGGCCATCTGCAACGACCGACGCTGGAGCGAGACATACCGGGTGATGGGCATGCAGGGCGCCGAGATGGTGTTCATCGGCTACAACACACCCATCCACTACGCCCCCGACCCCAACCAGGATCGCCTGGCCGGCTTCCACAACCACCTGGTGATGCAGGCCGGGGCCTACCAGAACGGCATGTGGGTCGTGGGGGTGGCCAAGGGTGGGGTCGAGGAGGGTGTCGACAGCCTGGCCGAGAGTGCCATCATCGCGCCCAGCGGCGAGTTGGTTGCCGTGGCCCAGACCAACGACGACGAGCTGATCACTGCGGTCTGTGATCTCGACTGGTGCCGCAGCTACACCGAGACCGTGTTCGATTTCGAGACCTATCGTCGGCCGGAGCTGTACGGCATCATCACCGCGCAGCGGGGGAGGAACCCATGACCACCTTCGAGTGCAACGGTGCGGCCGTCGAGGTGTCCGATCGGCACCCCCATCTGCTGTCGGCGCTGCGCGAAGACCTGGGTCTCATCGCGGCCAAGGACGGCTGCGCCCCGTCGGGCCAGTGCGGCTGCTGCACGGTGCTCGTCGACGGCAAGGCCCGGGTGTCGTGCCAGGTGTCGCTCGAGAAGGTGCAGGGGGCATCGGTCACCACCCTCGAGGGGGTCGACCCGGTCGAGATGGACCGCATGGCCACCTCCTTCGCCGCCCACGGGGCCCTGCAGTGCGGGTTCTGCACGCCGGGCATCGTGATGCGCACCAAGGCCCTGCTCGACAAGAAGGGCGCCGACCTCACCCGCGACGATGCATCCCGACACCTGGGGGCCCATCTCTGCCGCTGTACCGGCTACATCAAGATCCTCGACGCCGTCGACTCGCTGGCCGCCGGCGAGACACCGGTGGCCATTGCCCCAGGGGGCATCGGCAGCCGCGGCATCAAGTACGAGGGATGCGACCTGGCGGTGGGCCGCCGGCCGTTCATCGACGACATGATGCCCGACGGTCTGCTTCACGGGGCGGTACGACTGGCTGATCACGCCCGGGCCGACGTCCATCGCATCGACACCACCGCAGCATCTGCGGTCGAGGGTGTCGAGGCGATCATCACCGCGGCCGACGTACCCGGCGATCTGCGCGTGGGCATCATCCACAAGGACTGGCCCCTCTTCATCCCCGAGGGGGGCCGTACCAGCTACCTGGGTGATGTCATGGCCCTGGTGGTGGCCACCGATCGCGAGACGGCTCGCCACGCAGCCACGCTCATCGAGATCGACTACGGCGTACTCGACCCGTTCACCAACCCGGCCGAGGCGGTTGCGTCGTCCGACGATGCCGTGTGGGAGCTCGACGGGAATGTGTTGTCCCGGTCGGTGTACGCGCGGGGCGACGTCGATGCGGCCCTGGCCTCGGCGCCCCACGTGGTGCGCGAGAGCTTTCAGACCCAACGCATCGACCACGCCTTCGTCGAGCCCGAGTCGACACTGGCCGTTCCTACCGACGATCCGGCCACCGGCGAGCGGTCGCTCTACGTCTACTCCGGCGGCCAGGGCATCTGGGACGACCGCAACGACATCGCCGGACTGCTGGCCATCGACATCGATCGGGTCACCGTCGAGCTGGTGTCCAACGGCGGCGCATTCGGTGGCAAGGAAGACATGTCGAACCAGGGTCAGACGGCGTTGGCGGCATGGGTCACCGGCCGCCCGGTCAAGACCACTTTCTCCCGCGAGGAGTCGCTGCTGGTGCACACCAAGCGGCACCCCATCAAGATGGAGTACGAAGCGGCCTGCGACGACCAGGGTGTGTTGTTGGCGGTGCGGGCCCGCATGCTCGGCGATTCGGGGCCGTACGCCTCGGTGGGGATGAAGGTCCTCGAGCGAGCGGCCGGCCACGCCAGCGGGCCTTACGTGGTGCCCAACATCGATGTCGAGGCGGTGGCGGCCCGCACCAACAACCCGGTGTGCGGCGCCTTCCGCGGCTTCGGTGCCAACCAAGCCCAGTTCGCGATGGAGGGAGTTCTCGACCGTCTGGCCCAGCAGGTGGGTATCAGCGGTTGGGAGATTCGTTCCCGCAACGTGGTCACCCCTGGTGTGGTGTGGGGTCCCGGCCAGGTGATGGACGACGGCTGCCTGGGCGCACGCCAGTGTCTCGATGCCGTCAGACCGGCCTACGACGCGGCCCGGGCGGCGGGGAAGCCGGTGGGTGTGGGGCTCGGCCTCAAGAACTCGGGCCTGGGTAATGGCTTCAAGGAGATCGCCAAGGCGGTGGTCCGAAAGCGGGCCGACGGCACGGTCGAGGTGCGGCACTGCTGGACCGAGATGGGCCAGGGGGTGCACACGGTGGCGCTGCAGGTGGCCGTCGAAGAGCTGGGGATTTCGGCTGACCAGATCGAAGTGATCGTCGACACCACCCGCGAGCTGGGCGCCGGCCAGACCACCGGCAGTCGGGGAACGCTCATGGGTGCCGGGTCGGTGGCCGACGCCTGCCGCAAGGCTCTCGCCGCTGGGTTCGAGACGGGTGTCGACTACGAGGGTGAGTACCGGGTCGACTGGACCAACTCTCTGGCCGACGACGTCGAGAACCCGATCATCCACTCCACGTTCGGATACGCCGCCCAGTTGGTGGTGCTCGATCCCGAGACCGGCGACGTCGAGTCGGTGGTGGCCGCCCACGACGTGGGCCGCGCCGTCAACCCGTTGTTGTGCGAGGGGCAGGTGGAGGGAGCGGTGCACATGGGGCTCGGCTACGCACTGTCGGAGGGTTTCCCGGCCGACGAGGACGGCCGTCCCACCAACGCCACGTTGCGCAGCCTCGACATCATCCGGCCCAAGGACATGCCACCGGTGGAGACCATCCTCATCGAGGCGGCCCAACCCAACTCGCCCTATGGCATCAAGGGGGTGGGGGAGATCGGTCTGGTGCCCACCGCGGGAGCGGTGGCGGCAGCGCTACAGGATCACGACGGCACATGGCGCCACGAGTTGCCGATGCAGAACGAAGCCAACCGAGAACGAGCCTCCGCATGGACCTGAAGGCGGCCGGGCGGAGCGGAGCGGAGTGATGCGATCAGAGCGCCAGGGGGCGATATGCCTCACCCAGCGCCGTGGAGCCGCACCAGAAGGCCCAAGATGCCAAGGGCCTCCGTGGCCTGAACGGCCCGAGCGGAGCGGAGTGATGCGCACAAAGCGCCGAGGAGCGATGTGGCACTCCCAGCCCTGTGCAGGGGTGACCGCATGAACCAGACCCCGGGGCTCGTGTGTGCTCACCATCATCTGTACTCGGCACTCGCCCGAGGGATGCCCCCGCCACCTGCCGACCCGACGAACTTCCTCGAGATCCTC
>JBPCTQ010000243.1:0-4040 GCA_051011595.1 Acidimicrobiales bacterium | reverse complement strand
GGCCGCGTATCGCCGAGCTGTTGCCCGGGCCCCGCCCCGTCCGCCTGGCGGCCGGGGTCACCGCCGGTGCCCAGCTGGCGGTGTCGCCGTTGCTGCTGCTCACCATCGGTGATGTTCCTGTGGTGGCTCTGCCGGCGAACCTGCTCGCCGCCCCTGCCGCCGGCCCCATTTCGGCGTGGGTGCTCACGGCGGGGTTGGTGGCCGGGGTGGTGGGCGCGCCCCTGGCCGGGTTTCTGCACTGGCCCACCCGGATGCTGGTCGGGTGGGTGGCGCTGGTGGCCCGGGCTGCAGGATCGGCGCCGTTGGGTCGCCTGGAGTGGGGCCATCTGGTGTTGTTGACCGCCGCGACGGGTGTCCTGGCCCGCACCCAGCGGCGCATGATCCGCCGGTCGGCGACGCTGATCGTGGTGATGGCGCTGCTGATGCCGGCGGTGGCCCTGCGTTCGCCGCCATCGTTCGAATCGCCGGCCGACGGTGTTCGGGTGTGGCGGATCGACGGCGCCACCGTGATCGCACTGGGTGAATCGGTGCGGCCGGCCGACGTCTTGGCCGGCTTGCGCCACACGGGGGTCCGCCGCATCGATCTGTTGGTATTGGCCGATCAGTCTCCGGGTGCGCTCGCCACCACCAGATTCCTGCATACCCGCTACCCGGTGGCACGGGTGTGGGTCGAGGGGTCACCTGTCGCTGCCCACGCGGTCGAGGTGGCTGTCGGCGCGCGGGTGGTGTTGGGGCGGCTGTCTGCCCAGGTGGTGGCGACCGAGCCGACGCTCGAAGTGGCGGTGTCGATCGACCGGTTGTCGTCCGCGGATGCCGGTGTAGGTTCCCACCGTGTACCTCGAGCTCGGGCCCCACCATCGCTTCGATGTCACCACCCGCGCCCTGGTGATGGGCATTCTCAACCGCACCCCCGACTCGTTCTACGACGGCGGCGAGTACTTCACCTTCGACGATTTCCTGCACAAAGCCGACGAGCTGGTGGCCGACGGTGCCGACTTCCTCGATGTGGGCGGGGTGAAGGCGGGGCCCGGCCCCGAGGTGACCGAAGCCGAAGAGCTCGACCGGGTCGTGCCGGCGGTGGAGGCGCTGTCGGCCCGATTCGACCTGCCCATCTCGGTCGACACCTTTCGGGCCACGGTGCTCGATGAATCGTGCAAGGCCGGCGCGGTGGTGGGCAACGACATCAGCGGGTTCGCTGATCCCGAGTTCCTGCCCGTGGCCGCCCGGCATCAAGCGGCGGTGGTGGCCTGCCACGTGCGCTTGGCCCCGCGCGTTCCCGACCCGGAGCCCGTGTACGACGATCTGGTCAGCGATGTCCGTACGTTCCTCGGCGAGCGGGGGCAGTGGGCGATCGACGAGGGCATTCCCCGCGAGCGGATCATGGTCGACGCCGGACTCGACTTGGGCAAGACCCCGGCCATGAGCACGACGTTGCTGCGTGAGTCCGACGATCTGGTGCGCCTCGGTTTCCCCGTGTTCTTGTCGGCCTCCAACAAACGATTTCTGGGTGAGCTGGTGGATGCCGAGATCGCCGACCGCCACGAGCTGACGATGGCCGCCCACGCCCTGGGTATCGCCCTCGGCTGTCGCATCCTGCGCAGCCACGATGTGCGGGGGAACCGGCGGGTGGTCGAAGTGATGGACGCGGTGCTGCAACATCGCCCTGACCGTTGGCCGACATCGTGATCGTCTTCATCAAGGGCAACGACGAGATCGTTCGCAGCGAGGCGCTGGCGACCAAGATCACCGAAGCAGTGGGCGACGCCGATCGCAGTCTGGTGCTCGAAGAGCTCACCGAGAACCACTATCGGGGAGCCGACGAGGCGTCGTTCGACATTGCTCGCCTGGTCGATGCCGCCCAGACCCCGCCGTTCCTCACCGACCATCGGGTCGTGGTGGGCCGCCACATGGGCCGTTTCACCACGAAGGACAGCGTCGGGGCGCTGGTCAACTATCTGGCCGACCCGCTCCCGTCCACCCGGCTGATCCTGGTGTGGGAGGCCGGTGTCGATCCCAAGCAGGACCGCCTCACCGGCGCCCCCAAGCTGCTCACCGAAGCACTGGCCGACGCCGGCGCCGAGATCGTCGACGCCTCCATCGCCACCGGCAAAGGGGCCGGCAAGTGGCTCGATGCCCAGCTGGCCGAGTCGGCATTGCGGTTCGACGGCGCCGCCCGGGCCGCCATCGCCGACCAGTTGGGCGAGGAGCGCAGTCGGGTGATCGCACTGGTGGCCACCCTCGAAGCCACCTTCGGCCAGGCCACCGTCGGGATCGACGAGGTGACCCCCTACCTGGGCGAGAAGGGTTCGGTGCCGCCGTGGGACCTCACCGACGCCATCGACAAGGGCGACATCCCCGCCGCGCTCGACATGGTGGGCCGCATGATGGAGGCCGGTGAACGCCACGCACTGGCGGTGCTGGCCTCACTGCACACCCACTTCGAGCGCATGCTGCGCCTCGATGGGCTCGACGTGGCCGGCGAGAAGGAGGCCGCTCAACTGTTGGGCATGAAGGGTTCGGCCTACCCGGCCAAGAAGGCCCTCACTCAGAGCCGCCGGCTGGGGTCGGACAAGATCGCTCGTTCGGTGCGGCTGATCGCTGACGCCGACCTCGACCTGCGCGGGGTGAAGGACTGGCCCGACCAGCTGGTGATCGAGGTGTTGGTGGCCCGCCTGGCTGCGCTCAACCGCTGAGTGGGGCCATCCGAACTCGGTGCGGCCGCAGGGTGGGGAGCGGCCATGCCACTTGTAGCATGGGGCGCTGCATCAACCGTCCGTCGTAGAGGCCCGCATTCGTGGCGAACATCAAGAGTCAGATCAAACGGAATCGTCAGAACGAGAAGCGCCGCGAGCGCAACAAGGCGACCCGTTCGGAGATGAAGACCCGCACCAAGGCCGCCCTCGACGCGGCGGCAGCCGGCGACGACGACGCCGACGAGAAGGTCAAAGAGGCCATCGTCCGCATCGACCGGGCCGCGGCCAAGGGTGTCATTCACAAGAACACAGCGGCCCGCAAGAAGTCACGCCTGGTCAAGGCCACCCAGGCCTGAACGCCGACACCGCCCGGCTACGGGCGAACGGCGACCGACGTCTGAACATCCGGAGGCGGTGAGATGGACCTCTCGCTCATCCGCAACACGTCGATCATCGCCCACATCGATCATGGCAAGTCGACCCTGGCCGACCGCATGCTGGAGCTGTGCGGCGCCGTCGACCCGCGCGACATGCGGGCCCAGTACCTCGACTCGATGGACCTCGAACGCGAGCGGGGAATCACCATCAAACTCCAGAGTGTGCGCCTCGACTGGAAGGGTCACGTCGTCAACCTGATCGACACCCCCGGCCACGTCGACTTCGGCTATGAGGTGAGCCGGTCCCTGGCCGCTTGTGAGGGTGTGATCCTGGTGGTCGACGCCGCGCAGGGCATCGAGGCCCAGACCCTGGCCAACTGCTACCTGGCCCTCGAGAACGACCTCGAGATCGTTGCGGTACTCAACAAGATCGACCGTCCCGCGGCCGAACCCGACCGGTACGCCGAAGAGATCGAGCACGTACTGGGCATCCCGGCCGAGGAGGTGCTGCGGATGAGCGCCAAAACTGGGGAGGGGGTCGAGGAGGTCCTCGACGCGGTGCTCGAACGCACACCAGCCCCCGAAGGCGACCGCGACGCGGCCCTCCAGGCGCTCATCTTCGACAGCCACTTCGACCAGTACCGCGGCGTGGTGTCGTCGGTGCGAGTGGTCAACGGTGTGCTCGAGACCGGTGCCGATCTGAGTTTCATGCAGGCCAAGGCCACCCACCAGGCCGACGAGATCGGTGTTCGCCGGCCCGACAACGAGCCGGTGGACGCGTTGGGACCGGGTGAGGTGGGGTACCTCATCGCCGGCATCAAAGACGTCGGCGAGGCCCGATCCGGTGAAACCATCACCACCGCATCCAAGGGGTCGACCGAGGCCCTGGCGGGCTACCGGGAACCCAAACCCATGGTGTTCAGCGGGCTCTACCCGGTCGACGGCGACGAGTTCGCGGCTCTGCGGGAAG
>JBPCTQ010000242.1:0-2603 GCA_051011595.1 Acidimicrobiales bacterium | reverse complement strand
CCGCCCCAGGACGGCGCCCATCTTGAGTTTGTAGTCGGGAATCGGGTCCCGGGGCGCGACCATGCCCCAGAGTCCGGAGAAGATGCGGACCTGGCGATCGAGCTTGCGGCGCAACGGGGACGGGCATCCGGCGTAGTCGAGCGCACCGTAGAGCACTCCCGTGTACCGTTCGATCGCCGGACGAGTGGGGCCGGCCAACACTCGGGTGTTCACGGCCGTGGCTTCGGCCAGGGCATCACCTTTCACCCCCAGCAGCTTCTGCCGCGCGGGACCAGATCCACCCATGGCTTTGATCAGGGCGCGTGCGATATCGGCTCGTCGTTCGTCGAGCTCGGGGCTGGTGAGCGTGCCCGGCTGCCAAGGCGCGCCGCGGCCGCCGGAGGACTTCCCCTCCGACGGCGGCAGCAGGATGATCGGCGTTCGGCCGGTCAGATCAGGTCAGATCTGCTTGGCCGGACGACCCGGGCCCTCTTCGGGAAGGCCGAACATGTTGGAGTTTGGCTGGGCCTCGGCCATGAGACCGGCCACCACACTCTTGAGGTCGGCGGGATCTTCGGGCTGTTCGGCCTGCGGGCCCAGATGCCACTGCTCGGCGATGCCGATGCGGCTGCCGGCGACGTCGAACACGCGACCGGTGACACCGGCGGCATCGGGTGACGCCAGCCAACTGACCACGTTGGCGATCCAGCGTGGGCCCATCTTCTCCTGCTGTTCTTCGCTCATGGCGTCGAACCCGGGAAGATCGGCAGTCATGCGGGTGTAGGCCGCGGGCGCCAGACAGTTGACGGTGACGCCGTACTTGGCCAGCTCCATGGCCGAGATGATGCTGAAGGTGGCGATGCCGGCCTTGGCCGCGCCGTAGTTGGTCTGGCCCACATTGCCGTAGATACCCGACGGTGAGCTGGTGTTGATGATGCGGGCGTTGTTCTCCTCGCCGGCCTTGGACCGTTCGCGCCAGTAGACGGCGGCGTGATGGCTGGGAGCAAAGGTGCCCTTGAGGTGAACATTGATGACGGCGTCCCAGTCGCTCTCGCTCATGGAGAACATCATCCGGTCGCGCAGGATGCCGGCGTTGTTGATGACGATGTCGAGACCACCGAAGGTGTCGATGGCCTGTTGCACCATCTGGCCGGCCGCATCGAAGTCGGCCACGTTGCCGCCGTTCACGACAGCCTCGCCGCCCATACCTTCGATTTCGGCCACCACTTCCTGAGCCGGAGTGGCGTCGGTGCCTTCACCCGTGGTGTCGCCGCCGAGGTCGTTGACGATCACCTTGGCGCCCTGGGAAGCCAGCATCAGAGCATGTTCGCGGCCGATACCGCGGCCGGCGCCGGTGACGATCGCCACTCGGCCTTCGTTCAGTTTCGCCATGGGAGATCCTCCGATTGGTGGGGGGCGACGGCGCGACGGTAGTGGACGGTGAGCAATCGCTCACAGTTGTGCCCGGCCGATGATCGGCAACCGATCAGTCGGGGTCGTCGGCCCAGCAGAGGGTGATGAGGTGTCGATGTTGTGCCACCCCTTTGAGCTCGACCAGCCCGCGGTCCTGCACGGGTGCGGGGAGGTCGACTCGGTCGAGCACCGCTTCGGTGAGGATGATCTCGTCGCCATCGGCTGCTTCCATCAGCCGAGCTCCGATGGTGACCACGTGGCCCAACACGTCGTCGGCGCTGTGAATGGCCTGGCCCGCGTTGATGCCGATCCGAACCGTGGGGACCACGTCGTTGCTGCTCTTGCGTCGCGTCCGGAGCCGGCGCTGGATGTCGACGGCACAGCGCACCGCGTTGTCGGGTTCGTCGAAGCGGATGAAGAAGCCGTCACCCTGGGTGGCCACCTCGGTGCCGCCGTGGCGTTTGGTGACGTCACGGACCAGGGCCCGGTGGTCGGCGACCACCTTGGCGTACCGGGCATCACCCAGCTCTTCGTTCAGTGCCGTGGACCCACAGATGTCGGTGAACATCACGGCCAGGAACTGGTCACCTCGCCGCCAGGGCTGGCGACGCCGTCGGCGCCGCTCGTTCTCGTCGGCTGCGGTGAGCACTGCTTCGGCCCGAGGGATGCCCTGTTGTTCGAGCTCGCGGGTTCGTCGCAGCTGACGACTCCAGGTGCTGGGCCGGAGCATGCGGCCGATGGTGCCGGCCGCAGTCAACAGGACGACGAGACCGCCGACCAGCCAGAACAGGATCGGCCAGAATTCCGTGGTGAGCGCGGTGCTGGGGCTGGCGGCGTAGCTGCGCAGGTCGGCGATGGTGGCGTCCTCGGTGAACACCACCCACATCAACGACACGAACACACCGATGGCCAGGTAGGCCAGGAATCGACTGATGAGGCGACCCAGCACCGTGGGGCCCGCTCAGACGCGGAGCAGCAAGGCGTCGCCCTGGCCGCCCCCACCGCAGAGGCTGGCCGATCCGAGCCCGCCACCCCGTCGGCCGAGCTCGAGGGCCAGACTCAGCACCAACCGGGCCCCCGACATCCCGATGGGATGGCCCAGCGCGATGGCGCCGCCGTTGACATTGACGATGTCGTCGGGCAGGCCCAGCTCGTCACTCGATGCCACCGCCACCGCGGCGAAGGCCTCGTTGATCTCGAACAAGTCGACG
>JBPCTQ010000241.1:0-9258 GCA_051011595.1 Acidimicrobiales bacterium | reverse complement strand
CGCCACACCATGGCTCTACGCCACGCCGTGGGCCTCGGCTCGGCAGTGCGAAGAAATGGGGGACGCTCTGACCGAGGCGCTGAACCGGCGCACCGAGGCGGCACGCTGGCTCATGACCGAGCGCCTGCCCGACTGGGACCTCTTCTACACGGTCTCGGGCGAGGTCCATTCGGCGATCGAGGGGATGTGGCACGGCGTCGATCCCGATCATCCGCTGCACGATCATCCGTCGGCGCCGGCCGCCGCCCGCGCGGTGGGCCGGGTGCTGGACGCACTCGATCACTTCGTGGCGGTCATGACCGACGCTGCCGCTGGCGTCGGCGCCCATGTGGTCGCCTTCTCCATGGGCGGTATGGGACCCAACCAGTCCGACGTTCCCAGCATGGTGCTTCTCCCAGAGCTCTTGTACCGGCACGCGTTCGGTCGACCACTGCTGCGCCTGCCCGCGGCGTGGACCGGGCAGCCGACCTCGCTACCGGATCCACTACGAGGCCGGAGTCGAGCATTGGCGGGAGATTCCTGGGTGCCACCCGAATCCGCGACCGGACGGGCCAAGGCAGCCATGATTCGACGCCTGCCGCCTGATTGGCGGAACGTTCGCGCTCGGCGCACCGAGGCGGGTTCCGATGCCCACGAGGGTCCGTCCGAGATGTCGGTCAACTGGCAGCCGGCGGTCCGTTGTCAGCCTTGTTGGCCACAGATGACGGCGTTTGCTCTGCCGTCGTTCTACGACGGCAGAGTCCGGATCAATCTGCAGGGTCGTGAGGGCAGCGGTCTGGTCGCACTCGATCGGTACGAGGCGGTCTGTGAAGAGATCGAGCACGTGGTGCGTGCCTGTCGAGACCCGCGTTCGGGTGAACCGGTGGTGGAAGCGGTGGTGCGCCCCGGCCGCGTCGATCCCCTCGCGCTCTCCCCATTCGACGCTGACCTCGTCTTCACGTGGCGCGGAATGGCAGCTGCGTTCGAGCATCCGGAGCACGGTCTGATCGGCCCGGTGCCCCTTCGGCGTACCGGCGGCCACACCGGCCGTCACGGCGTGGCCTACGTCTCGGCTTCGCCCCCAAGTCCGGTCTCGGACCACGTTCGTTCGTCGTATGACGTGGTCCCCACCATCATCGACCTCCTGGGTTGTGGCCGGCCCGAAGGGGTCAGCGGGACGAGCCTGCTCACCCCCTAGCTCACCCCGGGTTCGTCGTGGGCGGGGTTCGCAGCCCGTGGACCATGGCCGGGTGATCGGCTCCGATCGAGTGTTGGTACTCTCGGTTCCCCGGGGAGGGAGGGATCATGAGGCACGCAGCCCGCACTCGGTTGATGCGATGGCCGGTGTTTGTGGTTTCGGTGTTGGCCGCCGTCCTCACCATGGCGAGCGGTGTTGCTGCCCTCGACGGGGTGGTCGACGACATCGCGGTCGGACCGGTGGTGGTCTTCCCGGCCTTCGACGAAGACACCTTCGACTATGCGATCCGATGCGATGCCGGGAGCAACAACATCGACTACACCGTGGCTGCTCCCACCGCGACAGCGATCACCATCGATGGCGCCCCGGCGGTGTCGGGAGTCACCACGACTGTGGCCATGGACGCCGACGACGCTGTTGTGGTGGCTGTGGCCGACGGAGCCACGACCGATGAGTACTGGTACCGCTGCCTGCCCGATGACTATCCCGACTACACCGTAGACAAACCGGGTACGCCCGCTGATGGCTACTACTTCGTTTCGTTCGGGTTCACGCAGCCCGGCAACCCAGCCCAAAGTCCGTTTCTAGCCCTGCTCGACACCAACGGAGTGCCCGTTTGGTACAAGAGCACGCGCGTCCGGGTGATCGACCAGAAACTCCTGGCTGACGGCAATCTCACGTGGATGGAGTTCACGCCGCCGTCGGCTCACCGGAGCTATGAGGTCCGATCGCTCGATGGATCACTGCTGGATCACCGTCGCACGGTCGGCCAGGCGACGGACAATCATGATTACCTCGAGTTGCAGAACGGCAACATCATGCTCATGTCCTACCCCCGGCGGGACTGTGTCGATCTCACCGCCCTGGGCTTGAGCAACTGCGAGACCGCCATCGACGGGAATCTCCAGGAAATCGACCCCACCACAGGTGCGCTCGTCTGGGAGTGGCGGAGCCAGGACCACATCCCTGTGTCCGACACCGCCCTCGGTCCCGGAACCTTCAACCCGGCCGATCTGGTGCATCTGAACTCCGTCGACGAGTTCGCCAACGGTGACCTGCTGGTGTCGGCCCGGTCGTCGGGTGTCTACCGGATCGATCGCAGCACCGGTGCGGTGAAGTGGAAGATCGGGGGAACGGCCAGTCCGACTCGGCTGACCATGGTCAATGATCCGTTCGACGGCACCTGGCGACAACACGACGCACGAGTGCTCGATGCCGACACCATCAGCATCTACGACAACCAGTCGGGGCTGTCGCAGGCCCGTGCCGTGATCTACGACCTCGACGAAGCAGGTCACACGGCGACGCTGGTGTGGGAGAAGCTCCGCGGGGAGGGACTCGACAGCATGTTCATCGGTGCCCATCGGGTACAACCCGATGGCAGCTCGGTGATCACCTGGGGTGGGCTGTCACCATTCTTCGAGGAGGTCGACAGTTCCGGCAACCGCCTCTTGGCGCTGGTCCTCGACGCCCAGCGGATCTATCGGGTCGTGAAGTACGGGTTGGCCGACTTCGATCTCGGGCAACTTCGGGCCACCGCCGGCGGAGCGCTGGAGCACGACGCGCCGACCAATGTGGTGGCCGTGGCCGGCGACCAGCAGGCGACGGTCTCGTGGACGGCGCCCCCCATCGGGTCTCCCACCGGCTACACCGTCACCGCCAGCCCCGGCGGAGCCACTTGTTCGACCACCGGCGGTCTCACCTGTGTGGTGACCGGTCTCGATCCGGCGCAGAGCTACACATTCACGGTCACCGCCGACAACAGCTTCGGCGGCAGTGTGCCTTCGCTCGATTCCAACGCCGTGACGGTGCTCGGCTTCTGCAACGCCGAAACCGTGACGGTGAACCTCGCCGTGGGCCAATCGCCGACCGCGGGTGACGATGTGATTCTGGGCACGCCGAACGCGGATGTGATCGTGGCGTTGGCAGGCAACGACACGATCTGTGGCCAGGGAGGTGACGACACCATCAACGGTGGGCCCGGCGACGACTGGGTCGACGCCGGCGCGGGTGCCGACATCGTGTTCGGCCAGGACGGGAACGACACGATCAACGGCGGGGATGGGCCCGATCAGCTGTTGGGGTTCGGCGACGACGACACCATCGACGGTGGCGGGGGCGCCGATGTCATCAACGGTGGGCCGGGCGACGACAACCTGACAGGCGGAAATCAGGGTGATCAGATCTTCGGCCAGGGTGGCAACGACGTCATCGATTGTGGTGGTGGTGACGACCTCGTGCTCGGTGTGGACGGCGCCGACACCCTGAACGGCGACGCGGGCCACGACGTACTCAACGGCGGGCCCGGCAACGACACCGTGTCCGGGGGAGCCGACAACGACACGATCTACGGGCTGAGCGGCGACGATCCGCAATTGCATGGAGACGGCGGCAACGATTCGGTGTTCGGTCAGGCGGGGGTCGACATCGTCGATGGTGGGCCCGGCGACGACAACCTGTGGGGCAACGAGCAGAACGACACCATCACCGACCCATCGGGCACCAACGTGATCAACGGCGGGCCCGGCGACGACACCATCATCGGCGGGTCGGGGCCCGAGCAGATCTTCGGCGACGGCACCCTGGCCCAGGCCGGCGACGATCACATCACCGGCGGAGGTGGTGCCGACCTGTTGAACGGGTTTGCCGGCGACGACACCATCGATGCCGCCGATGGTGTGGCCGACATCGTCAATGGCGGACCGCACCTCGACGGCGACGTCTGTACCGTCGACGACGGCATCGACGTCGTCTACAACTGTGACCCCTGAGCAGGCCGGCCCGGCCGCAACGTAAGGTTGGGGAGCAGCCTCCCGCGAGAACCGAGGTCCGGATATGGCCATCACCGACGTCACCGACAACATGCGGTCCAACGAGGAGATCATCGGTCGGGTCGACCTCAACGACCCCGACGCCATCCTCTCGGTGACCACGCTCGACGAAACCGACGTGGTCCACGCCGTCGAGGACGCGGCCGATGCCATCTTCACGTGGGGGTACAACAAGGGCGAACGAGCCAAGCTCAACAAGCTGTACGAGAAGGCCAAGACCTCACAGTGGAACGCCACCACCGACCTGCCGTGGGAGCTCGACGTCGACGTCGAGAAGTTGGTGCGGGACCAGAACGCGGCCATGAACCCCGATGCCACCGATCTGGTGCCGCCGTTCGATGTGTCGCACACGCCCCTGCGCTCGTGGGGCGACAAGGAGTATCTCGAGCTCGGGATCGAGATGCAGAACCACCTGCTCAGCCAGTTCATGCACGGCGAACAGGGTGCGCTGTTGTGTACGGCCAAGATCGTCGAGACGGTGCCGTGGATCGACGCCAAGTACTACGCCGCCACCCAGGTGATGGACGAGGCTCGCCACGTCGAGGTGTTCGCTCGATACCTCGACGAGAAGCTCACCGGGCACTATCCCATCAACGCCCATCTGCGGATGCTGCTCGACGACATCATCAACGACAGCCGCTGGGACATGACCTATCTGGGTATGCAGATCATGGTCGAAGGTCTCGCCCTGGCCGCCTTCGGCATGTTGCACCAGACCACCAGCGAGCCGCTGCTCAAGAAGCTGTTGCGGTATGTGATGAGCGACGAAGCTCGCCATGTGGCGTTCGGGGTGTTGTCGCTCGAGGAGTGCTACCGCGACATGAGCGCCGCCGAGATCCGTGAGCGCCAGGAGTTCGCCTTCGAGGCTGCGGTGCGTATGCGGGATCGTTTCCTGCAACAAGAGGTGTGGCAGCGTTACGACATCGATATGGCCCCGCTCATCCCCATCATGCAGCAGGACCCGGGTCGCATGTTGTTCCAGCAGCTGTTGTTCGCCAAGATCGTGCCCAACTGCAAGAAGCTCGGTCTGCTCGACGCCGGTGCGGTCGACGGTCAGAAGGGCTGGCTGCGGGAGCGTTTCGAGGAGATGGACGTCATCCAGTTCGAAGACATGGTCGACAACGGCGACGAGTACGAGGATCTCGATGCGGTGGCCGACGATCGGGCTGCCGCCGGAGCCTGACGCTCGATCAGGCTCGCAGTTCGAGTCGTTCGATTCGCGTCTGCGTCGCTTCGGTGACGATGAAACGGACGTCGCCGACCACGAGATCTTCGCCTTTACCGAGGATCCGCCCCGACATACCGATCACCAGCCCGGCGGCCGTATGCCAGTCGCCGGCGGGCAGGTCGACGCCGAGGGCGTGCTCCAATGCGTCGACCGGGCACGATCCGGCAATACGCCACTGTCCCTCTCCCAGCGGCGCGATCAGAGTCTCGCCCGAAGCATCCTCGTCGGCGACCGGTCCGAGGACGTCCTCCACCACGTCCTCGATGGTCACGATGCCCGCCGTGCCGCCGTATTCGTCGATCACCACAGCCAGGTGCAGGCGGTGTTGTTGCATCTCCCGCAGAAGGTGAATCACCCGTTTGCTCTCAGGGACGGTGAGCACCGGTCGCATCAGTTCGGTCAAGGTTGTTGTCTGCGTCAGTCGGGACACCCGAGCCAGCTCTCGGAGTCGCACGACCCCGATGATCCCGTCGAGACCGCCGTCGTGGACCGGCAACCGACGATGGCCTGATGTGATCGCCCGATCGAGTGCTTCGCTGACCCCGGTGTCGTGAGCGACGGCGACCACATCGGTGCGAGGCACCATGATCTCGTCCACCCGCATGTCGCCCAGTCGAAAGCCGGCTTCCATCAATCGTCGGTCCGACGCCTCGATGATTCCCGCCGCTTCTGATTCCTCGGCCAGCCGCAGGAGCTCGGCATCGTCGAGACCGCTGCTGGTGGCGTCGCGGCCCGGCGCCTGGAGATCGGCGAACCACACCAGTGCGGTCACGACCGGCCACAACACGACGGTTATGGCGTGGACGAGCCTGCCCAACGACAAGGCGACGGTCAGCGGGTGACGGACCGCGTAGGTCTTGGGTATGGCCTCGGCGTAGACGAAGAGAATCAGGGTGAGAACGAAGGAGCCGATCGTCACCCCGATGGTGTCGAACCACCGGCTGGTGAGAATGCCGGTCACCGTCGCCGCTCCGATCTGCACCAACAGGACGGCAAGAAGCACCGAATTGAGTACCCGCGTCAGGTCACCGAGCAGCCCCGCCAGGCGCCGGGCCCGTCGGCTGCCGGCGTCGGCTCGAACCTCGACCTGTACACGGCTGACGCGCAGCAACGACGCCTCTGCGGCGGCCAGCACGATTGCGAAGCCGACCAAGGCGGCCAACACGAGCAGTAGCGGGAGGTCCCGAGCCAGGTCCATCGAGCCCATTCCAGCACGCGGGCCGGTGTCAGCAGCGCGGAGATGGGTCGCCGGCCCGCCGCCTCGGGGTTGCGGGTGCCGACGTGTTGTGGCTCAGTCGGTCCGTGGCGTCGAACTGAACGACACCATCGGGATGCCGGCGATCATGCGCTCCCGGTCGGCATCGGTGCCGTCGTAGGACTGCCCCATCGAGTCGAGAAGCTTGACCGCCGCCTTGGGATGGGCTTCCTCGTAGGCCTTGAACCGTGCGGCCGCCGCGGCGTCGTCGAGGAAGGTCTGCTCGGGTGCCCAGACACGGTTCCGTACCGGCGCCCATCTGGCGGTACTTCTGCGGACCAGAGCAGCGTATGTGACGCCAGATCGGACATTGGATGGAATCAGGTGAGGATCTCGCAGCGTCGAATGGTGTTGATGCCGGGCCCGCCAACACAACGATCACCCTTTCCAAAGGACCCGTCGAGGATGTCGTTGCCTTGCCGGCCGAACAGCGTGTCGTCGCCGCTGCCACCGTTGAGGTCGTCGTCGCCGGGGCCGCCATCGAGGTCGTCGGGTCCTCCAAGGCCGAGGAGAATGTCGTCCCCTTCGTCTCCCCAAAGCTCCTGGCTCTGCCGTCCTCCCTCCAGGCGGTCGCGGCCTGGTCCACCGAACAGACGGTCCCCCAGAGACCTGCCTTCGACGGTGTCGTGGCCCGGTCCGCCGAACAGCTCCTGACTGCTCGGACCGCCGACGACGCGGTCATTGCCGTTGCCGCCGTGGAGAATGGCACCCGTTCCGGCGCCTCTGACGAGGTCGTCGCCCGGTCCGCCTCGACCGAAGCTGGCGTCGCCCTGTCCCGTGCGGATGGTGTCGTCGCCTTCGTTGCCGAACACTCGGGCTGCATCCTTCTTGGCCCAGATGTTGTCGTCGCCGGGTCCGCCAATGACGAGCGTGGCCGCCCCTCGTGCCCGGATCGTGTCGTTGCCAGGGCCTCCCCGGATGAAGTCTGGGAACGGGCCCGGCCCTGCGTCGATCCAGTCGTCGCCATTGCCGCCGAGGACGGTGTCGGCGCCCGTGCCACCGCAGATGAGGTCGTCGCCGCCGCGGCCTTCGATGGTGTCGTCTCCGGCGCGGGCCATGATGACGTCGCGGTGAGCGGTACCGACGATGTTGTCGTCCCCGGGGGACCCGACGATCGTGGCCGGCTCGCCCAGACAGGTGAATTCCTCGTGGGCTCCGCGGGCACGGACGTCATCGGCAGCAGTTGCCGCCGCGGTCGGCCCTAGGAGGAACGCGGCGGCCAGGCCGAGGACAACGCGAGGACCCCTCATGGTCGTCACCATCGTCGCGTGGGTGGCCGCGGGCCAGAGACCAACGTCCCCTGGAGTTCCCCTGGCCGGGTGATGGTTGTACGCGCCGGGGTCCGTCTGCGCAGATATTCGGTGCGCGCGTTGGTGCGTTTCCTGGCCTTCTGAAGGACCCACCGCGCGTCGGGGAGGTTCTGATCGAGCGGTCGATTCGGTCGCCGAACCAATTGAGCGAGCGTCGGAGCTGGTCCTGTCCTGATCAGGCGCGGTCGAGTCGGGTCAGGATGTCGTCGCCGTGCCGTTGCACTGCTTGGTAACCGTGCGCAGCAGCGATCGCCAGCGCACGGTCGAGGAGGGTTCGAGCGTGATCATGGTCGCCTCTTGCACGCCGACGGCTGAGCATGCGGGCGTGGTCGACATCGTTGTGCGCCATGAACAGGCGAGTCCCCATGCGATCACACAGGGCTTCTGCATTGGTGAAATGGCGTTCGGCGTCGCCGTATTTCTCCAGCTCGGTGGCGAGTAGCCCGAGGAAGCCCGCCGTCGGCCCGTCGTGAGCCGGGCTCAGGCCCACCACCAGATCGTCCCACCGCGACATCATGTCGTAGAGCACGGCGGCTCCGTTCTCGTCACTGATCAGGGCGGCGGCGCGGGCGGCTCGGGGGATGCCAGGTGCGATGGTTCGTGAATGGGCATTCTTCTCGACCATCCGCACGATTCTGGTGAGCTCCACTCGCGCCCGGTCGTAGCGCCCACACTCGGCCGCCGCCCACGCCAGCGTGCACAGCTCATAGGGGGTGTGCGTCGCCCGGTCATCAGGTTCTTTGTCCATGAAGTCGACAATGACCTGGAAACGGTCCCGCGCCCCCAGGATCGCACCGGAAGCGATACGGGCGTAATGGGTCGGATCGGGCTCCGCGGCAGCCTGCGCCAGCGCCGGCATCTCGGTTGTGAGGCGCTTGGCTTCATCGATGTCGCCCCGTAGCAGGCTGAGGGTGAGGTGGAAGCGAGCCGCGTGCGCCGTCCGGACTCGACCGCGTGTGCGACTGGCGATCCGATCAGCCTTGGCGAGCATTCGGTCGCACTCGGCCAGGTCACCGGTGCTCACCGCTACATGGAACTGGCGAGCAATCGCCGCGAATTGAAGCCGCGGATCGGACACGCGGGGGACCAACTCGAGGCCCTCGGCCGCCGCGGCTGCCCGTTCCGCGAGATGACAGGGGGGTGGGTAGGCAGCGCCGATCGTCCCGAGGGCGTCTAGGAGCAGCTCGGGATCCCCCACACCGCGAGCGGTGTCGACGGCCATTCGGGCCGTCGACAGGATGCGGTCGTCGTCTCCGCCGGGACCGAGTTCGACACAAAGGTTGGTGAGGAGGCGACTTCGCGGCGCGGACGACGTCGGCCCGATGGCGTCGAGCGCAGCTTCGATCATCATGACCTTCTCGTCGTCGACACCGACAACGTCTGAGCTCCATCCTCGGAAGCTCGCCAACGCGGCCCGAGTGAGTCGGACGGGATCGTGCAGCTGCTTGGCTGACCGG
>JBPCTQ010000240.1:0-11617 GCA_051011595.1 Acidimicrobiales bacterium | reverse complement strand
CGATGAGAATCCCCGCCGTGGTGTTGTTCTCGACCCGGTTCTTGGTGATCAGGTCGTTGTTGCCGCCGGCCACCACGATGCCGACGCCGAAGCCGAGGTCCCAGTCCGACCCCTTGCGCGGCGTCTGCTCGTTGCCGTTGTTGTGCACCCAGTTGCCGGCGAACACGGCGTCGCGTTGAGGCGCCAGCTCCTCACTGTTGAGGCTGTTGGGCACGAGGCCGAGCCGGTTGTTCCTCCACTCGCTGTTGATGATGTACAGGTCACCGCCGGCGTTGGTGCCCGAGTAGCCGAGGGCGTTGTTCTCGGACACCACGTCGGTGATCACCGCATTACAGGGCTGGCACTGGCCGATGTAGAAGGCCGAGTCGGGGTGGCCCGAGCCGTAGCTGTGCTCGAACAGGCCGTTCTCGGCGTTGAACGCGTAGATGCCGTAGTCGCCGTTGTTGTGCACGGTGACGTAGCTGGTCCGGTAGCCGTTGAGGATGATGCCGTCGTCGTAGGAGCCGGTGAAGAAGACGCCGTTGCTGGTGAAGTTCCGGGCGGTCAGGTTCTCGACGGCCACACCATTGGAGAAGACCTTGATGCCGTTCTCCATGTCGTGCTCGCCATCGAGGATGACCTCGTTGCGGTCGACCCCTCGGATCACGATGTTGTCGGTCTCGACCACGACCGCTTCGTTGTAGACACCGGCGTCGATCAACACCAGGTCGCCATCGACGGCCGCGTCGACCGCAGCCTGGATCGTGTCGTAATCCTGGGGAACGAGCAGGGCACCCAGCTCGTTGCCGGCGCCCTCGGTGGTGGCTGGAGCCTCGGTGTCGGGCGCAGCGGTGGTTTCGGTGTCGCCGCCGGCTTCGGTGGTGTCGGGGGCGGCCGTGGTGCTCGACGCACCGCCCTCGTCGGTTGCCGACGTCTCGGCGTCGCTACCGCAGGCGGCGGCCAGCAACAAGAAGGCCACAAGGATGAACAGGACTGATTTGCCTCGCATGGCCGGTAAGCGTAGGCCCCGCGACGTCACCCACGACACATCCACCCGTTGCCGACGGTTCGCCTACGGGTCGGGAAGCACCACGATCGAGCCCCGTTGGCCTCGATTGGGTGAGCCGTGGATCGAGCAGTAGTAGGGGTAGGCCCCGACCTGGGCGAAGGAGCGGCTGTCGCTGCCTCCATCGTCGAGGTCTTCGGTGTCGATCTGTTCGAAGGCGGGTTCGTCGGCAGCCGAGATCACGTTGTGTCGGTTACGGCCGGTGTTGGTCCAGATCACCTCGGTCTCGGGACTGACGACCACGACCTGGGGCGTGTAGTTGTTGTCGCCGACCATGATCTCGACCTGGCCCTGCCCGGTGAGGTCGACGGCGTCGGCCGGCACCTCAGGGAGCTCGGCCGGTGGGCCGGCCTCGCCCACGGTGGCTTCTTCGGCGGCACTGTCTCCGTCGGTACCGTCGGATTCGTCGGCCGAATCCGGGGCGGCAACGGTGTCTTCGGCGCCACACGCCGTGGCCGCCAGGGCTACCAGAATGACCGAGATGAGGACCAGGAGTCGTCGATGCACGATCGGGGAGGCTATCGCCCACAGTGCCGGGCTCCCGAGTCCGGTCAGCCGACCGCGGCGAACGCCAATACAGTCAACTCGTTAGCCACTAACGAGTTGGCGTTATGACGTTGGATCCTCGCGTCGGCCAACTACCCTTCTGGTCGGCCCGACCTGGGCCAGTATTTGTTCCTTGGAGGGAATAGCACATGCAGAAGCATCTCTTGCGCTTGCTGGCCCTGTTAGCGGTGTTCACGTTGTTCGCCGCGGCATGTGGCAGCGACGATGACGACGGTGACAGCGGTGACGACGGTGATTCCACCGAAACCACCGAGGCCACCGATGGTGATGGTGGCGAAGCCGCCAACAACGTCAACGAAACCGACCCCGCCCTGCGGGTCTACCAGAGTGCGTCGCTCGGCGACGCCGGTGACCTCGTCGAGGCCGCACCGACCTGCACCGGCGACACCGACGGTGTGTTGAAGCTGGGCGGTCTGCTGCCCGAGACCGGCAACCTGGCCTTCCTCGGACCACCCGAGTTCGCCGGAGCCGAACTGGCCGTGGCCGACATCAACGCCGCAGGTGGTGTCCTGGGTGCCGACGTCGAGTGGTTCCCCGGTGACTCCAGCGACAACGGCGACGTCGCCAACCAGACCGTTGACCGTCACCTGGCCGAAGGGGTCGACGCCGTTGTGGGTGCCGCCTCCTCCGGTGTGTCGTTCACGGTCATCGACAAGCTGGTCGGAGCCTGCAAGATCCACTTCTCGCCGGCCAACACCTCCCCCGACTTCACCGACTACGACGAGGATGACCTGTACTTCCGTACCGCTCCCTCCGACGTGCTCCAGGGTCGAGTGCTCGCTGACCTGATCGTCGAGGAAGGTTCGACCACCGTCGGCCTGATGGCGCTGCAGGATCCCTACGGTGAGGGTCTGTTGAACTTCACCAAGCTGCCCCTCGAGGAAGCCGGTGTCACCATTGCCGCCGACTTCGTCTACGACCCCACCGCTCCCAACTTCGATGCCGAGGTCGAGCAGATGGTGTCGGCCGATCCCGAGGCCATCGTGGTGATCGGTTTCGACGAGACGGCACAGATCCTGACCGGGCTCTTCGAGAACGGGTTCACCCCCGACGTCAAGAAGATCTACCTGGTCGACGGCAACATCGGTAACGCACTGGGTGCCAACTTCAGTGACGAGGGTGCCCTCACCGGCATCCGGGGCACCTTGCCCACGGCTGAGGTGACCGAGGAGTTCCAGGCTGCGCTGCTGGAGACCGATCCCGATCTCATCGACTTCACCTACGGTCCCGAGACCTACGACGCGATCGTCATCATGGCCCTCGCGGCCGAGCAGGCTGGTAGCGATGACCCGGCGATGATCGCCGCCAACATCAACGGCATCACCCGAGGTGGCGAGAAGTGCACCACCTTCGCCGACTGCCGCGATCTGATCGCAGCCGGCACCGATGTCGACTACGACGGTCCGTCCGGACCCCAGGAGTTCGGCCCGGCGGGTGAGCCCACCGAAGCCAACTTCGCCATCGACAGCTACAACGGTGATGTCAGCGACAGCTGACCACGGTTGATCTGATCAACTGAGAGGGCCGGCCTTCGGGTCGGCCCTCTCGCCGTTTTCCGCGCCGATTCCGTGGTCGACCGGCTCAGCCGCCGTGCCGGTCCGGACCCCGGCGATGGTGGTGGACGCGACCGGGCGCCGAGGCGAGGGTTCAGGCCTCGGCGAGAGCCGTCAGTTGGTCTGGGCGAGGGTGCCGAGGTACAGCTCGATGACCTTGGGGTCGGTCAACAGATTGGCCCCGGTGTCGGTGTAGGCGTTCTGGCCCTGATCGAGCACGTAGCCCCGGTCGCAGATCTGCAGACAGCGGGCGGCGTTCTGTTCCACCATGATCACCGACACACCGGCGTTGTTGATCTGTTTGGTGTTGATGAAGACCTGGTCCTGGAGCATGGGGGAGAGCCCGGCCGACGGTTCGTCGAGCAGGATCACCTTGGGGTCCATCATGAGGGCCCGTCCCATGGCCAGCATCTGGCGTTCACCACCCGACAGCGCACCGGCGCGCTGCTCCTGGCGTTCGGCCAGGCGAGGGAACATCTCCGAAATGATCTCGAAGCGCTCGCCGAAATTGCCGGGCCGCAGGTAGCAGCCCATCTCGAGGTTCTCGCGCACGGTGAGGCTGGGGAAGACGTTGTTGTTCTGGGGCACGTAGCCGATGCCGCGTTCGACCAGGGTGTGGGCCTTGAGGCCCGTGATCTCATCGCCGTCGTAGTAGACGTGGCCCGAGCGGATGGCGACGAGACCGAAGAGGGCCTTCAACAGGGTGGACTTGCCGGCCCCGTTGGGACCGATGATGCCGACCAGCTCACCCTGGCGCAGCTCGAGACTGCAGCCATTGAGGATGTCGACTTCGGGGATGTAGCCACCCACGACATCGTCGACGTGAACCAGAAGATCGTCACTCATCGTCGTCTCCCTTGTTCCGGGTGAAGACATTGTCGGCCCCTTCGACATCGAGCACTTCGCCGTGCTGGCTGCCGAGGTAGGCGTCGATGACCGCCGGGTTGGCGCCAATGGCAGCGTGGGGTCCTTCGGCGATGATCGCTCCCTCGGCCATGACCACGACCCAGTCGCTGATGTCGCGTACGACGTCCATGTCGTGTTCGACGAAGACGACGGTTCGTCCTTCGTCGCGTAGCGTCTTCACGTGGCCCAGCAGCGATTGGGTGAGAGCCGGGTTCACGCCGGCCATCGGTTCGTCGAGCATGATCAGACGCGGGTCGGTCATCAGGGCACGAGCCATCTCCAACAGCTTGCGTTGCCCACCCGAGAGGGTGCCGGCGAACTCGTCACGCATGTGGGCGAGATTGAAACGCTCGAGGAGCACTTCGGCGCGGGCCTGGTTCTCCTTCTCCTGACCCGACCACAAGCCCTTGAACAGCGCGTTGAACATGTTCTCACCTCGCTGGCCGCGGGCGCCGAGGAGCATGTTCTCCATGACCGTGAGGCGGCTCAGCGCTTTGGTGAGCTGGAAGGTGCGCACCATGCCTCGGCGGGCCACCTGGTGGGCGGCAAGAGAACCCATGGGTTCTCCGTCGTAGCTCCAGGTGCCCTCGTCGGGCTGGTCGAATCCGGTTACCAGGTTGAAGAACGTCGTCTTGCCGGCACCGTTGGGGCCGATGAGGGCGGTGATCAGTCCCCGCTGGACTTCGAGGTGGTCGACGTTGACCGCCACCAGGCCGCCGAAGGTCCGAACGATGCCGTCGGCCACCAGAATGGGATCGGGTTTGGCCGCCCCCGGTTCGTGGGCGACGTCGGTGAGCGTGTCATTGGGCATCGAGAGCCAGCTCCCGTTTGTCGCCGAATATGCCCTGTGGGCGGAAGATCATCAACAGCATGAGGCCCAGACCCATGAGGATGAAACGAACCTGACCGACCTGTACACCCTCCATCAACCACTCGGGGATGATGTCTTCGGATTCGGCATCTCGCAGGGCCGAGTCGGTGAAGGCCAGCAGGCCGGAGAAGATCATGGCGCCGATGACCGGACCCCAGAGGGTGCTGGTGCCGCCCAGGATGAGTGCCACCCAGATGAAGAACGTCTTGGGTGTGCCGTAGTCCTGTGGTGAGGGCTGAATCGAGGCCTGACCGATGGCGAACATCATGCCGCCCACCGCCCCGAACAACCCACCGAGGATGAGGCTCTGCATCTTGATGCTGTAGGCGTTCTTGCCCAGGGCGCGTGCGGCGTCTTCGTCGTCGCGAACGGCTCGGAGGGCTCGGCCCCACGGGCTGCGGATCAACAGGTAGACGAACCCCACCGACAAGATGACGAGGGTCCAGCCCACGGTGAGCAGCCACAGATCACGGGAGCTGTAGTCGAGGAACCAGATGCCTTTTCGCCCACTGAACGAGTACGGGTTCAGATCGTAGAATCCGTCGGCGAAGTCGTTGATGCCGTTGGAGCCACCGGTGGTCTCGCGCCAACGGGTGGCCCGGAACATGATGCGGACGATCTCGGCTGCCGCGATGGTAACGATGGCCAGATAGTCGGCGCGCAGGCGCAGGGTGGGGAACCCCAGGATCAGGGCGAAGACGACGGCGGCCAGCAGGCCGATGATGATGGCGATGCCGAAGGGGAGATCCCACGTCGCCACCGAGATACCCATGCCGTAGGCGCCGACGGCCATGAAGCCGGCCTGGCCGAAGTTGAGCAGGCCGGTGTACCCGAAGTGGATGTTGAGGCCGATGGCGGCCAGGGCGAAGTAGACGGCCTGCACACCGAAGACCTGGCTGAAGGTGTTGTCGAGGATCTGTCCCCAGTCCATGCGCTATCCGATCCTCTCGGCTCGACCAAGAATGCCCTGCGGACGGACCAGCAGGATCAACACCAGCACGACCAGGGCACCGACGTTCTTGAGCTCGGCGTCGACCCAGATGGTGGACACGTTCACGAACAGACCGATGACCAGGCCACCGAGCAGCGGCCCGTAGGCAGTGCCCAGACCGCCCAAGGTGACCGCGGCGAACATCAACAACAGCAGTTCGAAGCCCATGTCCCAGCTGGCGCCCTGGTCGAGTCCGAACAACACCCCACCGAGGCCGGCCAGGCCAGCGCCGATCACCCAGATCGACAGGATGACCCGCTGGACGTCGATACCCGACGACTCGGCCAGGTCACGGTTGTCGGCCACGGCCCGCATGGCCTTGCCCAACTTGGTGGTGGTGACGCCGATGGCGACCAGCACCAGCACGATGATGGAGATGCCCATGATCCAGAGGTCTCGGGGAACGATGGTGACCGGGCCCAACTCGAGTCCGTCGGTCTGGAGTGAGTAGTCCTGGTAGCGGAGGTTTCGGCCGCCGGCCTGGTACAGGAACAGGTAGCGCACCAGGATGCTCAGCCCGATCGAGATCACCAGCATGGCGACGAGCCCGGTGCCCCGGTTGCGCAGTGGGCGCCACAGGAACGTCTCGTTGGCCCAGCCTGCTCCCGCGGTGAGGAGCACCGCGATGGCGCCGGCCCAGATGATGTGCATCCCCAGCACGTCGGGGTCGTTGAGCGCCAGCGCAGCCAGGGCACCGAAGGTGACCAGTTCGCCGTGGGCGAAGTTGGTGAGGCCGGTGGTGCCGAAGATGAGCGACAACCCGATGGAGGTCATGGCGATGATCAGGCCGAACTTGAGGCCCTCGACGCTGAGGCGGGCCAGTCGGTCGGTGAACGATGCGCCGGTGGTGCCTGCCCCTTCCCCCTCGTTGAGGGCGAAGATGATGCTCCGGTTCTGATTGGGCGCCAGGTCGATGGTCAGCTCAGCTCGGGCTGCGTCTCGCAGGGTGATGCCTTCCGGCAGCGAGTCGATGTCGATGGCGACGATGTACGTGCCGGGATCGGCGACAGCCACGACGAAGGACCCGTCCTCGGCACTGGTGGCGGCCCCGACCTCGCCTCCGTCAGCGTCGACGACGGTGATGACCACACCGGGCACGGGGTTGCGTTCGTTCGCTTCGTTGGTGGCCTGCAGCGTGCCGCGAATGGCCTGCGCTGCTTCGGCTTCCGCTTCGTCCTGAGCCAGGACCGGGCCGGTCAGAGTGGCCACCGAAGCGAGCACCACGGCACCGAGAACGAACAGTCGTAGAAGGCCCCGGTGCATCAAGGGGGAGAGTATAGAGATGAATCTCCGGTTGGTGCCGCTTCGTGTGCGCTGTGGGTGCAGGCCTCGAGAAACGACGGCAGAAACTCATGCCGGCGCATCACACAGACATCGTGGTCGGCCTCGAGTGACCAGCGCCGCGCCATGGGCAGCGCCTCGGCCAGTTCGAGCTGCCGGGCGGGCGGCACCACAGTGTCTCGTTCCATGACCAACACTGCGGTGGGAACGTCGACCTGGTCGATCCAGGATCGAGCGTCGAACCGCCCGATCTCGCCACCGGCCTGGAGCAGGTGTCGGGGATCGCAGCTGCGTATCTGATCGTGGACCCACCGGCCCAGATCGCGCCCGGCGGTCTGCTGATCGAGCAGTCGCTCGAAGCCGGCCCGGCTCACCGATTGGGGCACCGCCTTGAGGCTCCGGCCGGCGAGGCCCAGGGCCCTCATGCGGGTTCGGCTGCGCGGGGTCACGGTCACGTGGGCGAAGGTGGCGCACAGCACCAGGCCGCTGACCCGATGGCGGTGCCGGCGCCACATCTCCAAGGCGATGGGTCCGCCCATCGAGTAGCCGACCGGCACGAAGGTATCGATGCCGAGCGCGTCGGCGACGGCGACCGCGTCGTCGGCGCAGTCGGCCAGCCGGAACGGGCGGCGCGAGCGGATGCCGCGGCCGTGGCCTCGGTGGTCGATGGTGATCACCCGGTGGTGTTCGGCCAGGGCGTCGTAGCTGGTGAACCAGTTCAGGTCGGCGGTCACCGTCCAGCCGTGGAGCAGCACCAGAGCCGGTGCGTCGCGCGGCCCGAACTCGCGAATGAACGTCTCGCCTCGACCGGGCAGGTACAACGACCGGCCGGGCGGTAGCGGTGGGGTCTCGTCGATGCCGATGATGTGCTCCCCGGTGGTCAGTCGATGCTCACGATCTTGACCTTGAGGACACCGCCGGGCGCCTCGTAGCCGACTTCGTCACCGACCGACGACCCGATGAGGGCTTCACCGAGCGGACTGCCGGGGGACACCACCTCGAGATCGTCGACTCGTTCCTCGATGGAGCCGACGAGGTACTTCTCGACCTCGTCGTCGCCTTCGTAGGTGATGCCCACCACCGAGCCGGCGCCGACGTGTTCGCCCCCGGTCTCTTCGACGATCTCGCAGTTCTCGAGGATCTTGTGGAGGTGCATGATGCGCCCCTCCATCTTTCCCTGCTCTTCTTTGGCGGCGTGGTAGTCGCCGTTCTCGGACAGGTCGCCCAGCTCACGGGCCGTCTCGATCTTGCGGGCGATGTCGATGCGGCCGCGGGTGGTGAGGTCGTCGTAGTCGGCCTTGAGCCGGTCGTAGGCAGCTTGGGACAGCTGTTGGATCTGGGCCATCCGCAAAATGTTAGCGATAACCCGCCCCGGTGCGACTCAGACGCACCCATGTACCCGTTCTGGTAGTGCCGCGTCAGCGTGGGAGTGTCGCCACACGACCAGAAGCGCCGTGTCCCATTCTGGTAGTGCAGCGTCAGGCTGGGGGTGTCGCCACACGACCAGAACGAAGAGTGTCAGTGGGTTGCGGCAGTGTCAGGGCATGCATGAAAAAGCACAATGTGCACTGAAATTGGCTGCCGAACAGCATGGCGTGGTCAGCTCGACGCAGTTGCGGCGGGCGGGATTCGATCGCCCCGACCGTCAGGTGGTGCGCACCAGCGGCGCCTTCACCCCCACGGGTCCACGAGTGTTGGTGGCGGTGGGTAGTGCCGATACCCCCGAGCGGCGAGCGATGGTGTCGGTACTCGACACCCACGATCTGGCCATGTTGTCGCACACCTCGGCGGCGGCCCGTTGGGAGTTGCCCGGCTACGAACTCGAACCGTTGCACGTCATCGGTGATCGGGGCAATCAACATCGAACGGCGCCTTACCAGGCCACGGTGCACGAGCCCAGGTTGTTGTCTCGCGACCATCGCACCGTGCTCGACGGTCTGCCGCTCACCACCCCGGCTCGAACACTGTTCGATCTGGCCAACCTGGGGCTGCACCCGAAACGTATCGAGCGCGCCGTCGACGCGGCGTGGTCTCGCAACCTGGTCAATCGCGCCCGGCTCGAGGCCGTGCTGCGACAGTTGGCCAAGCGGGGGAGACGGGGTATCCGGCTGATGCGCGAGCTCATCGAAGACCGGGCCGAGAACTACCGCCCGCCCGAGAGCGGCCTGGAGAAACGATTCGAGGAGATCGTCGACCTTCACGGCGGGCCGCGGCTGCGGCGCCAGGTCGACGTCGGCGATGGTGACCAGTGGATCGGCCGCATCGACTACGTGGCCGAGGACGGTGTGCCGTTCCTGGTTCGGGTGCAGTCGGCGCGGTATCACTCGGCGCTGATCGACCAGCGTGACGACGAGCGCAAGAACCGGCTGCTGCGGGCGGCCGGCTGGGTGGTGATGGAAATCACCGATGTGGATGTCTGGCAACGGCCCAAGGAGACGGTTGCCCAGGTGACGAAGCAGTGGCTACCCGTGCAGGTGGCGCACCGTCGCCGCAACCCGCGCCCCGGCTACCACCAGAGGTAGTGCGCCCCAGCACGAAACTGGTAGTGCGCCGTCAGGCTGGGACTGTCGCCACACCACCAGAACGAAGGAGGGGGCGAACTGGTAGTGCACCGTCAGGCTGGGAGTGTCGCTGCACTACCAGAACGGAGAAGGGGGGAGGGTAAAGGGTGAGGGGGGAGACGGGAGGGGGAGGAGGCGGCGGGCGAGGTCGTGCCCATCTCGCTACCGGAACGGTGGGTGGGGGACTATGCTCGGGCGGTAATGCGACAGCTCGACCGGATCGTAGTCATTCGTTAGCGCACGTCACCCCTCGACGTGCGCCTCGACCGTCCACCTCGGTGGGCGGTTTTTTCGTTCCGGAACCCGTCGTCCCCACCCCAGAACCAAAGGAGCACCGTGGCACACCAGGTCGGCATCATCGGCGGCGACGGCATCGGTCCCGATGTCATCGCCGAAGGGTTGAAGGTGATCGCCGCGGTCGGCGTTGCCCTCGACACCGTCGACTACCACCTCGGCGGCGAACGGTATGCCCAGGACGGCACCGTGTTGCCCGACGAGGTGCTCGATGAGTGGCGCGGGCTCGACGCCCTGTATCTGGGGGCGGTCGGTACACCCGAGGTGCCGCCCGGTCTGATCGAACGGGGACTGTTGCTGAAGATGCGGTTCAGCCTCGATCTCTACATCAACCAGCGGCCCTTCGAGGCGCCCGGTCACGAATTCATCGTCATCCGTGAGAACACCGAGGGCACCTACGCCGGCGAGGGCGGTTTTCTCCGCCAGGGCACTCCGCACGAGATCGCCACCCAGGGTTCGGTCAACACTCGCCACGGGGTCGAGCGATGTGTGCGTTACGCCTTCGAGCTGGCCCACAGCCGCCCGGGCAAACACCTCACGCTGGTGCACAAAACCAACGTTTTGACATTCGCCGGCGACCTCTGGGAACGGACCTTCAACGAGGTCGCCGCCGACTATCCCGATGTCGACACGGCCTACAACCACGTCGATGCCGCGTGTATCTACTTCGTGCAGTCACCCGAGCAGTACGACGTGATCGTCACCGACAATCTCTTCGGCGACATCCTCACCGACCTCGGCGGAGCGGTGTCGGGCGGAATCGGTTTCGCCAGCTCGGCCAACCTCAACCCCAATGGCGTGTCGATGTTCGAACCGGTACACGGGTCGGCCCCCGACATCGCGGGCCAGAACAAGGCCAACCCCACCGCCGCCATCCTGAGCGGCGCCATGATGCTCGACCACCTGGGTGAATACGATGCCGCCGCCCGCATCCGCAAGGCATGCAACGACAAGGAATCGCTCACCGGAAGCACGACCGAGATCGGCGATCTCATCGCCGGTCGTCTCTGACCCGCCCGATCACACCCGAGGACACCAATGCCCATCACCCCCACCGCCAAGATCTGGATGAACGGTGAGCTCGTCGACTGGGACGACGCCAACATCCACATCCTCACCCACACCCTGCACTACGGAACCGGGGTGTTCGAGGGCATCCGCGCCTACGAGACCGAGAACGGTCCCGCCGTCTTCCGGCTCACCGAACACATGGAGCGGCTGCACCACTCGGCCCAGATCATGATGATGGACCTGCCCTACAGCGTCGACGAGCTGGTCGAGGCAACCAAGCAGGTGGTGCGGGAGAGCGGGCTCCCCAGCTGCTACATCCGACCCATCGCCTACTACGGCTACGGCGAGATGGGCCTGGCTGTCACCGACTGCAAGACCGACGTGGCCATCGCCTGTTGGCCATGGGGCGCGTACCTGGGCGACGACGCCGTCACCAAGGGTGTGCGTATGAAGATCTCGTCGTGGACCCGCCACGATCACAACATCATGCCACCGGCGTCGAAGACCACCGGCAACTACGTGAACTCCACCCTGGCC
>JBPCTQ010000239.1:0-10331 GCA_051011595.1 Acidimicrobiales bacterium | reverse complement strand
CCGCGGGTCACGCCGAGCAGGAGGGAGGGGTAGGCGACGAGGGCGAGGAACGGCTCCTCCCCGTCGACCACGCTGACATGGTCGACTCCGGTCCAAGGCTCGGTGCCGGTCGGCGGCACGAAGGACTGCAAGCCCGGGAAGGTCGGTTCGAGTGTTTCGGGGTGGATGCCACGGTGGTGGTAGGACTCGAGGAAGTTCTCGACGCTGATCTTCCAGTTCCAGGGTGACGGGTACTCGAGCGTGCCGATCGAGTGCAGCTCGGTCGCCCGGTATTCGCTCATCAGCGCATCGAGGGCCGGTGCAGCGTCACTAAGCGGGGCCGCGTTGGCGTCGACGTTGACGAGGACCCAGCCCTGCCACTCGTCAACGGCGAACCGGGGCAAGCAGACTGCTGCCATATCGAAGTCCTCGGCCGCGTCCATGGCAGGGGCGGCGCGGAGCTCGCCCTCGTGAGAGTAGGTCCACTGGTGGTGGTTGCACTGCAGCGACGGCGCCGTGCCGGCGCGCTCATCGATGACTGTGGTGCCGCGATGGCGGCACACGTTGGAGAGGGCATTGAGGCGTCCCTCTCGTGTCCGGACCACGATGCAGGGTTCGCCCGCGATCGAGGCGGTGACGAACTGGTTCGGTTCGGTCACCTCTGAGCTGCGGGCCACGGCGACCCACCCCGAGTGGAAGACTCGGCCGCGTTCGGCCTCGAACCAGGCGGGATTGGCGAAGACCTCCGGGGGGAGCGTGGTGGCCTGGCCGAGCGGCCGAAGGCACGGCTCGGATTCAGCGAGCAGCCGGGTGACGTCGGGGTGCGGCGAGGACATGGAATCCTTCCTGGCCCGTCTTTGCAGCCGGTACGGGCTCCCCTCGTCGGTTCGTCGGTGGAGCACCGACGCCGGCCGGGACTGTAGCAGCGAGTCGCAAGTGTCGGTCCGCAGTCCACGGCCCCGGCGGCTTGTGTGGCCGCCTGGGTCGTTGCGGTGGCATAGAGGTCATCGACGCCCACGACGGGCAGCCCGGTTCCGGCCGTTTCGGTCAGGCTGCGCCTCGACCGGGTCGGGCCCGTCCTGGGGGGCTTCGGCCGCGTCGAGGGATGGCTGGTTGTCCGAGGAGCTGTCGGGCTGGGCATCGGCCAACAAGAACGCGTTCGCCGACAGGTCGGCGGCGTCGATGTCGGTGTTGTCGGTGATCACCTCGGTGAGCGTGCGTTGGTAGTCGAGACCGTAGGTGTCGGCGATGGCGTCGAGCACGGGGTCGTTGCCGTAGAAGTACCGGTCGCCGTCGCGCAGAGCCTGGAACTGGGTCTGCCACATGGCGAGCTGGAGCTCACCGAACTCGGTGCCGGCGACATGGGGTTCGGACACCATGCCGGTGAAGGCATCGACCTCGTCGACGTCGTCGAAGATCGCGGCGAGGCGGGCCGCGTCGGCGGTTCGCCGCTCGGCCACCACGGTTTCGCCCTCTGCGGCCTCGGAACCGATCTCGAGCACGTTGCCGTCGCCGTCCTCGAGATGCACGAACTCCAGGATTGCGGGGTCGTCGATGCTGAGACCGCCGAGGTCCTCGGTGGACTCGCCGGTGAGTTCGGCGAACGACGTGACCGGATCGAGGCCGTAGGCCACCCGCATGTCGTTGTAGCTGGGCATGCCGTGGTCGTAGGCCCGGGCCACATCGAGAGCGCCGAGATCGTTGACACCACTGAAGCAGTCCGCGATCGCCTCACCGTCGAGACAATCGAGCGGGGTCTCGGTGTCAGGCCCCGGGATCTGGAACAGCACGCTGCGGAGCTGGTTGTCGATCTGGCCGTCATTGGCGTACGCCGCTTCCGAGCTCAGCCCGGCGAGCACGTTGCCGAGGCCGATGTCCTGGAGGAGATCGGGGTTTCCGAAGGCGACGGTGAGAGGAACGGCGACTTCTGCGACTCCGGCCGCTTCGTCCAAGTCGACATCCACCCCTTGCGTCTCCAATCGCTCGAGGGTCGCGGCGTCGAGTTGTGCGAGCGGGATCTCGGCTTCGAACTCGCCGTGGATCTGGGAGTGGGCCCGATAGCCGACGGTGGCGAACTCATTGGTGATCGACGGGTCGACGGTCGGGTCGTAGCCGGTATAGGCCTCGAGATCCACACCCATGGCCGGGAGGAACTCGTTGTAGGTGATGTATTGCTGCTCGGCGGCCACGATTCGTCGAGCAATCTGGAACTTGGCTTCTTCGCTGAGGTCGGGCAGGGCCTCCACGATGCGGTTGTGTTCACGTACGAACAGCGTGTGGACAGCGGTGAGTCCGGTGTTCTCGTTCACTCGCACGTCGCCGGCGATGACTGCGGCATCGGGTTCGGCGAACAAGCGGCCCATCAAATCGGTTTCGGGGGCGTCGACGCCTTCCCGTGTTGCTGCCGTCGGCAGGTAGCCGTCGTCGGTGATCAACGTGGCTTCGTTGTTGGTGGGGTCGCCATCGACGCTGCCCTCGCGTAGCCAGTCGAGACGCTCGGCGGTTCCGCCGTACACCGACCAGCCGTCGATGTAGGAGCTGACGGTGTTGACCTGTTCTCGAGTGTCGTCGGTGCCGGTGCCTTCGGCTGTGGCCGACCGGGTGGTGGAGATCCCGCCGAGATCGTTGGTGAAATCCTCCAGCGGGTCTGTGGGGTCGAAGCCGATCAACAGCTCTTCGTCACCGACGTCGCGCAGGCCAATGGTGTGGTCGATGAACTGACCCCAGACGAAGCTCCAGTGGGTGACGTCGTTCTCGGAGAAGATGTTCTGGTTGGTGTCGTTGAAGATCCGGTTGCTCAGGTAGCGCTCGTCTGGCCCTTCGATCATCTCCCCGACGCCGTCGGCGTAGTTCGCCTCGGCCACCCGTGCGTAGTTCTCGCCGGCTTGGCCGACGGCGGGATTGTCGATGTTGTTGCCCGACCCGTCCAATGTTCGGGCGTCGCCGAGCGCCAAGTCGGCCACATCCTGCTCGTCGAGGGGAGTGCCACTGGCCTCCGGGGCGTCAGGGTCCGATGCCGAGACCGTCGCGGGCTCGGTCGCCGTCGACGCCAGCGGGTTGAGAGCGACCACACCGATTCCGGCCGCCACGATCGGCAGCGCCAGCAGCGCTGAACGACGTCGTCGCTTCGCCGGCCCGGTCACCGGCTGTGCGTCGGTGGGATCCGTTGGTGTGGCGCTGTGGTCGTGGGGTTCGTTGCCGGGTTCCATGGTGTGCTCCTTCAGGGATGGGGAGTTCAACGAACCACCGGCACGGCAAGCGCCGAGCAGCGAGGCGGCAAAGGTTCGGCAAGGATTCGGGCCGAGGGGCAGACGTCATCGCGGTGGCTGACGTCGCTCGATGAGATGTGGCCGACCGCCGAGCGCGTTGGCAGAACCGGCGGCCAGCACACAGCCCAGCGCGGCAAGCGCACCGCCGAACGAGAGCATCACCGCCGGGTCTTCGATGACCTCGGCGGGGTGCAGCGTCGAGATGAACGGGATGCTCAAGCCCGCCACGAAGGTCGCGCCGGCGGCGCTGGCCCGCAACGCCGCGGCCGAGGCCCGGTTCGGGGCCCGTTCGCACAGCCACAAGGCCAGGGCGCCCTGGGCGAGTAGGTAGAACGCTGATGGCGTCACTGCCCCGGCCGCCATGAAATGTAGGTTCAGGAACATGCCGACGGCGATACCGACGGTGAGCCGGCGCCCGGTGACGAGGCTGATGCCCGCCACCAGCTGCGCCACGACAACGATGACGCCGACGAGCACCGCGTTCGGGAGCACCGCGGCGTCCAGGAAGGGTTCGTACCAACCCACGGTCATGTCGCCGTGGGTGTCGACGAACTCCTCGAGAACGTCGCCTCTCCACCATGCCGGATCGATGAGCTTCTCGGTGGCGGCTCGGAGCCAACCGAAACCGATGAACAGCTGGGTCAACACCACCCATGCCGGCAGCCCGCTGAACCGTTCGACAACCATCTGTCGAGCAGGGGTCGCCCGGGTTCGGAGTTCTCTGGTGCGCGTCGGAATGTCCATGGCTGCACCCTTGGCGCTCCTTGTATGGGCGCCGCATGGTGACCGGCAAGAGATCGACAAGATGCACGCCGATCAAGGTGAGATGCAGCGGAAAGGGGCGGTGGAGAAGCACTTCTGGGTGCCGCGACGCAACTTGTCGATCTCTTGCCGCTCACCTGCCGAGTCGTTGAAGGAGGCCGTCCAGGGTTGACGTCAACACCAACCACCCCTCCAAAAGGAGAACCCAAAATGAAGAACCACAAACTCCTCACCGTTGCGACGCTCGCCGGTCTGACGCTCGGCGGCGTGTCCGTCTCTGCTGCTGCGGCGCAGAGCTACGGCGACGACTCGCCGCCCCCGGCGGTCGAGGCCGCTGAGGACAACGTCGTCGACTCCGGCGACATCGTCCTGACCCAGGACGGCGAGGATCCGGACACCACCGACGGCGAGGCTGATGCCGAGGGCGAGACCGACGCCGAGGGCAACGGTCGCCGCGGTCATCGTGGAGGCTGCGACCTCGACGAGGCTGCAGCTGCGATCGGCATCGACGAGGCAGACCTGCGGGCCGCCGTCGACAGCGGCGGCACCATCGCCGACGTCGCCGAGGCCAATGGCGTCGACGCCGATGTGGTGATCGACGCGATGGTCGAGGCCAAGACCGAGCGCATCAGCGAGAAGGTGGCCGAAGGCCGCATCACCCAGGAGGAAGCCAATGAGAAGCTGGCCGAGCTCGAGGCTCGTACCACCGATCGGGTGAACGGCGCGCAGGAGGACGCCGTCTAAGGGCTGATTCACGAACGCGGCCCTGCGCCCGTCTGCCCCCTCCCATCGATGGACGCAGGGATGCCCCTGTTCCGGATCGCCACCCGGTGGTCCGGAACAGGGCCGCTTCGCGCAACAATCAACACCAGGGATCGTCTGTCCCGCCACTTGGAGCAACCGTGAGCATGCCCGAACCAACCCAACGCATCCTGGTCGCCGAGGATGACGCCGAGATTCGTCAGGCCTTGGACCGCATCCTCACCTACGAGGGCTACGAGGTGGTGACGGCCAACGACGGAGCAGCCGCCCTCGAGGGCATCAACGAACACGAACCGAGCGCGATCCTCCTCGATGTGATGATGCCCTTCGTCGATGGACTGGCCGTATGCCGCAAGCTGCGTGAACGCGGCGACCGAACGCCGGTGCTGATGCTGACGGCGCGCCACGAGGTCAGCGACCGGGTCGAGGGCCTCGACGCCGGGGCCGACGACTACCTCACCAAACCGTTCGATCTCGACGAGCTCTTGGCCAGAGTGCGGGCGCTGCTTCGCCGGGCCGACGACGACGGGGGCGATCAGCTACAAGCCGGCCCGTTCACACTGGACGTGCCCCGGCGCCTGCTGTCAGGTCCCAGCGGCGACATCGACCTGACCCGCACCGAATTCGCCATCCTCGAGCTGCTGATGCGCAACGAGGGGATCGTGCTCGAACGATCGGTGATGTATGACCGGATCTGGGGCTACGACTTCGGCGACTCATCCCGATCGCTCGACGTCCACGTCGGCTACCTGCGGCGCAAGCTCGAGGCCGACGGAACCCCGCGGGTCATCGAGACCGTGCGGGGTATCGGGTTCGTCCTACGGGCCGAGGCCTGAGATGGGCCTCGGGGCAAGGCTGGCCATGGGCTTCGCCGTCGTCGGCGTCGCCACTGCGCTTGTCGTCGGCGGCGCGTCCTACGTCACCACCGATCGCCAGGTCACCGCCGAGATCGACCAGTTCCTCAAACAGCGCGCCGACGAGATCTCCGACGGGCGCCGCGACGAGCCCAGCGACCGCCGAGACCGCAAGTCAGACGAACCGGTGATCGTCGCAGTGAGTCCTGATGCCGAGGTGCAGATTCTCGACGATGACGGCGGGGTCGTCTCCAACACCGGGCTCCTGTTGCCGATCGACGAAACCGACCGGCAACTCGCCGATCAGAACGGGCGAGCCGTCCTCCGCACCATCGCCGTCGACGGAACCGAGTACCGCATGATCACCGACCATCTCGATGGCGGCGGCGCAGTGCAGGTCGCTCGGTCTCTGGAGGAGTCGAACAGTCTCCTGAATGTGCTCGGAACTCGCACGCTGGCAATCGCCGGTGTCGTCGCGGTGCTCGCCGCAGTGGCTGGATGGGTCCTGGCCCAGCGCACCACCCGCCCGCTGCGGGCCCTGACCGACACGGTCGACGAGGTGGCCGAAACCCGCGACTTCGCGGTGCCGGTGCCCACCTCCGGCCGAGACGAGGTGGGGCGGCTCGCCGACGGCTTCAACCGGATGCTCGGGGTACTGCAACGATCACAGCAGCAGCAGCGACAGCTCGTGCAAGACGCCGCTCACGAGCTACGAACCCCGCTCACCAGTGTCACCGCCAACGTCGATTGGCTCATGCGGGCCTCCGACGCCGAACCCGAGGCGAGGACCGAGACCCTGGCGGGTGTTCGCCGCGAGCTCGGCGAACTCAACAACGTCATGGAAGAGATCATCGAACTGGCCACCGACTCCCACCAGCCGGCGCCGACGGCGGCCGTCGACCTGGCCGACGTCGTCGACACGGCGGTCGAACGCTTCGTGCGCCGATCAGGTCGCAACGTGAGCACCCGAACCTCGTCCGCCGTCGTGATGGGCGACGCCGACTCACTTGACCGTGCCGTCGCCAACCTGTTGGCCAACGCCGACAAGTACAGCCCCGCCGACAGCCCGATTGCGGTCGAGGTTGGCCCCGACGGGGTATTCGTCGACGATGCCGGACCTGGTATCCCGGCAGACGAGCGGAATCGGGTGTTCGATCGGTTCTACCGTCGAGACCAAGACCGACCCATGCCGGGATCAGGTCTCGGTCTCTCGATCGTGGCCAGCATTGTCGAACAGCACGGGGGTGACGTGGTGGTCACCGAATCGGAGTTCGGCGGCGCCCGGGTGGGTTTCACCATCCCCCTCGCCGACGACACCTGAGCTGGGGCACCGAACCCGGCGGCCCAGCCGTTCCCCGTTCTGATCAGCGGGCCTTGCCGAGGGGCAGATTTCGTGGGCGGCCATCAGCAACCCGCGCCCGACGCTGGTGCGCATTACCCTCGGGTTCCGAGTGCAGGGCTGTGAGCCTCAGGGGGAACATATGAACCGTCGAGTCCAGAGACTGGCTGCCACGATCATGACCATGGCGTTGGTGGTGGCCGCGTGCGCCAGTGACGGCGACGACACCGAGGCCAACGACGGTGGGTCGACCACTTCCGCGTCGGCGTCGCCGACGACCTCGCCGCCGGACACCACGGCAGAGACGGCCACCAGCACGGCTGAGCCACAGGAGCTGCCCGACAGCTTCCGCGGTGTGACCGCGACCGCCATCAAGGTCGGGGTGGCCGTGCCGGACTTCGATGCGCTGCAGGCCGCCGGCATCGCCAACTATCAGGGTGATGCCGAAGTTGCCTTCAGTGCCTTCTTCGATCAGATCAACGCAAGCGGCGGCATCTTCGGCCGCCAGATCGAGCCCGTGTACGAAGGCTTCGAGTTCACCGATTCGACCACACAGGACGCGGCCTGCGTGAAGCTCACCGAGGACCACGAGGTCTTCATCGTGCTCTACGGCCTGCTCGGTCCGAACAACATCTGCCTCACCGATCAGCACGACACCATGGTGATGACCCGATCGTTCCAGACCGCCGATCTGCGCGAGCAGTCCGGTGACACGGTGTGGCTGCAGCTCAACGCCGCCGACGACGAACGAACCCGCATCATGGGTGAGGTCGTTGCCGAATCAGGCCGCCTCGACGGCAAAACCATCGGCATCCTGGCCAACGCGTCAACCAGCGAGGGTTCCGATGGTGAGGTACTCCAAGCCACGCTGGACGCGCTCGGGTTCGAGTCGACGCTGCAGATCACCGAAGGACCTGGCGGGGACCCGATCGCTCGGGAGGCCGATCTGGGCATCGTGGCCGAACGCTTCCAGGCCGACGGTGTCAACTTCGTGTTCGAGCTGGGAGGCGGCGGCAACGCGGCCGACGTGTTCGCCGGATCCGGTTTCACTCCCGAGTGGGCGTACAAGGCGTTGGGGGCCAGCGTCGACGGAGCCCAGGATCGTTCTCTGCTCGACGGCGCCATCACGGTGGCCGAAGTGAACGAGCAGTTCATGATCGAAGACGACGATTTCCAGACCAACTGCATGGACGTCGTTCGTGAGGCCAACCCCGACCTCGTCGACGAGATGTCGTTTCTGCCGTCGGGCGACCAGCAGGCCGAAGGACAGCCGAACTGGGTGAATCCGGTGATGATCGCCTGCGATCAGACCAGGCTGTTGGCGGCGCTCGGTGAGATCGCCGGGGCCGACCTCACCAACGACTCGTTCCGTGCCGCGCTCGACGAGCTCGGTCCGTTCGACCTCTACGGCTACGGCCAGGCATCGTTCGGCAGCGAGGCCAAGTGGGACGGCTTGGACGAGTTCTTCATCCAGGAGTACGAGTTCGAGACCGAAACGATCGCCATCGTCGGTGAGGCCATCGTCGTCGACCGCTGACGTCGACCGCGGGCGGTCGACGCGGAGTTACTGCTGCTGTCGGCGCCGGAGATCGATCTTGCGGATCTTGCCGGTGGCCGTTCGGGGGAAGTCGGCGACCACCTGTAGCTTCTCGGGCCACTTCTGGCGGGCCAACCCGACGTGTTCGAGGTGAGCCTGCATCTCGCCCAGCCCCGGCGCGTCGGCACCAGCGGCTAGGCGCACCAGGGCGCAGGCTTGCTCGCCCAGCCGGGCGTCGGGGGCGGCCACCACCGCAACTTCGGCCACGCCGGGCAACTGAGCAAGGGCGTCCTCGACCTCGGCCGCCGAGATGTTCTCGCCGCCGCGGATGATGATGTCGTTCACCCGGTCGGTGATGGTGAGGTAGCCGTCGTCGTCGAGCACGCCCATGTCGCCGGTGCGGTACCAGCCGTCGTCGTCGAAGGTCGCGCGGGTGAGGTCCGGATCGGTGTACCCGACGCAGAGCTCGGGACCGCGACTCAGGATCTCGCCGGCTTTCCCCGGGGCGACCTCGCTGCCGTCTTCGTCGACCAGCCGCAGCTCGACGCCGGCCAATGGCCGACCATCGGTGCGGTGGCGTTTGTCGGCAGCATCCTCGTAATCACATCCCGAGATCGAAGGATGTTCGGTGGAGCCGTACGCCCGGATGATCTTGATGCCGTGGCCGGCCGCCAGCTCACCGAGGGCCACCGGCACCGGTGCTCCACCCAGCCCGATACGGGGCATCCGAGCGGCGTGCTCGGCACCGAAGTCGGGGTGCTCGAGCAGGCTGGCCAAGAAGTACGAGGCTCCGTTGCCCGCACTGATGTCGGCTTCGGTCATGATCTCGAGCACCCAGCCCGGGTCCCAGCGATCGATCACGTGGATCGGCTGCCCGATGACGATGGGGGTGAGTACGGCGCCCAGCATGCCGGTGGCGTGCGTCACCGGTGACCCCATCAGGTTGGGCGGGGTGCCTTTGCTCATGTGCCGCATGTGCACCAGCTCGGCCAGCAGGGTGCGGTGGGTGTGGACCACTCCCTTCGGATCGCTCGTGGTGCCAGAGGTGTAGGCCAACACGACGACGTCGTCGGGATCGACTCCCGTGACGGGTTCGGCCGGTGCGGCGGCATCGACCGCCGACCAGCCGATCCGATCGATGCCGGGAGGAGCCGAGCCGGTGGGTTCGTCGGTGAGCAGATGGAGCTCGAGGTCGGCCAGATCGGTGGCTTCGGTGTCGATGATCTCGGTGTAGTCGATGGGCCCGAACGAAGGGGCCGAGATGTAGGCGCGGGCACCACTCTCCCGCAGGATGAAGCCGACCTCCTTTCGGCCATAGATGTGCACGATCGGCACGAGCACGAACCCGCCCAGGGCCAGGGCGTAGAAGGCAGTGATGGCCTCGCGCCGGTTCGGCAGCTGAAAGGCCACCGGATCGCCCGGCGCGAGCCCATGAGCGCGGAGCACGCTGATCAGGCGCCTGGCCTCGTTGGCCAGGTCGGTGTAGGTGCCCCGCCACGGATTCTCACGGGACCACACATCGACGGTTGTGGTGGGGGCGTCACCCAGGCATCGATCGACCAGCGCCCCGAGCGTGTCGTCGCTCCACCACCCCTGCTCGAGGTAGTGCTGACGGAGCCCGTCAGGGGTGGGTCGGGGCACGATCGTCGTCACCAGGCGGACCGTACTGTGGGTGCCCGGTCGCCTGCACGGTGACTACGTTGGCAGGCATGAGCCCACAACGAACCTGGGAGCGCAATCGTGATCGACGCTGACCGGTTGGCGGTGTGGCTCGACGGCACCGACCTTCCCGGCCGCGGTGAACCAGTCGAGCTCGACTTCATCACCGG
>JBPCTQ010000238.1:0-3803 GCA_051011595.1 Acidimicrobiales bacterium | reverse complement strand
GAGTAGGGGCGGTACTAGTTACGCGTGGGACGGCGCCTCCGGCGTGACCCCGTAGGGAGTGACACGAAGTGTCACGAGTAGGGGCGGTACTAGTTACGCGTGGGACGGCGCCTCCGGCGTGACCCCGTAGGGAGTGACACGAAGTGTCACGAGTAGGGGCGGTACTAGCAGTAGCAATACTGGCGCGTCGGCCGGTAGAGTCGACGGGTTCGCAAACCGGCAGCGACCACGGTCGTGCCGGATCCGCACAACTGACGTCCGGACAGGCCCTCGGGAACCACCCGGCACAACCGAATGATCGCTCCGCCGGGCCTGCCTGTGCGGAGCGTTCGCGTGAGAAACGGTACAGACATGGCCAACAAGGCGATTGTCGGCACGAAGGTCGGCATGACACAGGTATGGGACGAGGAGAACCAGGTGGTTCCCGTCACCGTGCTGAAGGTGTCGCCGCTGCGCGTCGTTCAGATCCGCACCGTCGAGAACGACGGATACAGCGCGCTGCAGGTCACGTACGGCCTCAAGGCGCCCGACAAGCTCACCCAGCCGGCAGCCGGACACTTCGCCAAGGCCGGCGTCGATCCCGGGGTGAAGCTGGTCGAGTTGCGGCTCGATGACGTGAGCGAATACGAGGTCGGCCAGTCGATCTCGGTCGACACCCTCGAGGCGGGTGAACGCATCGACGTCACCGCGGTCTCGCGAGGTAAAGGTTTCGCCGGTGTGATGAAGCGCCACAACTTCGCCGGCCAGCGCGCCAGCCACGGCGCCCATCGAGTGCACCGCATGCCGGGTGCCATTGGTCAGTGCGCCACACCGGCCCGAGTGTTCAAGGGCCAGCGTATGGCCGGGCGTATGGGCAACCAGAAGGTGACCACCCTCAACCTCGAGTTGGTGCGGGCCGACCCCGAACGCGAATTGTTGCTGGTGAAGGGTTCGGTTCCGGGTCCCAAGGGCGGCACCGTGGTCATCCGTGATGCCGTGAAGGGAGCGGTCAAGTGAGCTCGATCACCGTGAAGACCCGTACCGGTAGTGATGCCGGCAAGGTCGACCTGGTCGACGACATCTTCGGCCTCGAACCCAACACCGCGGTGATGCACCAGGTGGTCACCGCTCAGCTGGCGGCCCGTCGGGCCGGGACCCAGAGCACCAAGACCCGAGCCGAGAAACGCGGCGGCGGCGCCAAACCCTGGAAACAGAAGGGCACCGGCCGGGCCCGTCAGGGTTCGACCCGGTCCCCGCAGTGGCGTGGTGGTGGTGTGGCCCTGGGCCCCAAACCTCGCAGCTACGCCCAGAAGACGCCGAAGAAGATGGTGCGCCTGGCCCTGTTGTCGGCCCTGTCGGACCGTGCCGCCGAAGACAAGGTGGTGGTGATCGAAGGCTGGAACTTCGACACCCCCAAGACCAAGGACGCCGTTGGTGCCCTCGATGCGCTGGGCCTCGACGGCCGGGTGCTGGTGGTGGCCGATCGTGACGACATCAACACATGGAAGAGCTTCGCCAACCTGGGCCACGTACACGTGCTCACTCCGGGTGAGCTCAATGCCTACGACGTGTTGGTGAGCGATGTGGTGGTCTTCACCACCGACACCCTCCCCACCGAAGCGGCGACTCCCAAGGCCGAAGCTCCTGCGCCCGCCGAAGAACCGGTCGAGGCCGCTGCCCCCGCCGAACCCGAGCCGGCCGCAGAAGATACGGCCGCCGCCGCAGACAGCGAAGACAGCACCGAAACCGATCCGGGGTCCGCCGAAGGCGGCGAAAGCACCGTGTCCGCCGACGACAGCGAAGACAGCACGGAAACCGCTTCGGGGTCCGCCGCAGGCGGCGATGACAGCGCCGAAGACAGCACTGAAACCGATCCGGGGTCCGCCGAAGGCGGCGAAAGCACCGTGTCCGCCGAAGACAGCACCGAAAGCGATCCGGGGTCCGCCAGCTCCGCTGGCGGCGAAGACTCAGAGACGGAGCAGGCATGAAGGATCCCCGCGACGTCATCCTCGAGCCGGTGGTCTCGGAGAAGAGTTATGGCCTGCTCGAGGCCAACGTCTACACCTTCCGTGTCCACCCCGAAGCCTCCAAACCCGAGATCCACGACGCGGTCGAGAGCATTTTCGGGGTCACCGTGCTCAAGGTGAACACTCTCAACCGCAAGGGCAAGCGCAAGCGCAACCGGCGCGACGGCACCTGGGGCCATCGGGCCGACACCAAACGTGCCCTCGTCACCCTCGCCGAGGGTGACTCGATCGACCTGTTCGAAGTCTGAGGAAGCAACTGATGGCTCTCCGCAAGCGCAAACCAACCAGTCCCGGTCGCCGGTTCCAGACCGTCGCCGACTTCTCCGAAATCACCAAGACCACCCCCGAAAAGGCCCTGCTGGGCAAGAAGACCAGCACCGGTGGCCGCAACAGCCAGGGCCGCAAGACCGCTCGGCACAAGGGTGGCGGTCACAAGCAGCGGTATCGGGTCGTCGACTTCCGGCGCAACAAGGACGGCGTGCCGGCTTCGGTGGCCGCCGTCGAATACGACCCCAACCGCAGCTGCCGCATCCTGTTGTTGCACTACCACGACGGCGAGAAGCGCTACATCCTGGCCCCCGAGAACGTCGCCGTCGGCGACGTGCTGGTGTCGGGCCAGGGTTCCGACATCAAACCCGGTAACGCGCTGCCGTTGCGCTACATCCCGGTCGGCACCACGGTGCACAACATCGAGCTCAAGCCCGGTGGTGGCGGCAAGATGGCGCGTAGCGCCGGGTCGAGTGTGCAGCTGGTGGCCAAGGAAGGCGACTTCGCCACCCTGCGCCTGCCCAGCACCGAGATGCGCCGGGTTCCCATCGACTGTCGGGCCACCGTTGGTGTGGTCGGCAACGCCCAGCACGAGCTGATCAAGGTCGGCAAGGCTGGTCGAAACCGCTGGAAGGGCGTGCGCCCCCAGACCCGCGGTGTGGCCATGAACCCCGTCGATCACCCCCACGGTGGTGGCGAGGGCAAGACCTCGGGTGGTCGCCATCCGGTGTCGCCCTGGGGTCAACCCGAAGGCCGCACCCGTAATCGCAAGAAAGAGTCGGAGAAGCTCATCGTCCGCCGTCGTCGGACGCGTGGGTCTCGGAGGTAGTTGTCATGCCACGGAGCCTGAAGAAGGGTGCGTTCGTCGACGACCACCTGCTGAAGAAGGTCGACGCTCTCAACGAAGAGGGCGAGAAGAAGGTCATCAAGACCTGGTCTCGCCGCTCCACGATCATCCCCGAGATGGTCGGTCACACCATTGCCGTGCACGACGGCCGCAAGCACGTGCCGGTGTACATCACCGAGTCGATGGTTGGACACAAGTTGGGTGAGTTCGCTCCCACCCGCACGTTCCGGTTCCACGCCGGACAGGAAAAGGGAGTGCGCCGGTAATGGCCTTCGGTGTCAAGACCAACGAACGCCCGGGCACTCGAGCCCAGGTCAAGTACGTACGCGTCTCGCCCTACAAGGCGCGCGAGGTGCTCAACCAGATCCGGGGCAAGAGCTACGGGGCAGCCACCGAGTTCTTGACCTTCAGCGAGCGGGCCGTGTCGCGGACCGTCCTGAAGTGCCTCGATTCGGCGGTGGCCAACGCCGAGAACAACGACGGCATTCCTGCCGAGGAGCTCTACGTGTCGGCCTGCTTCGCCGACGAGGGCCCCACCCTGAAGCGCTGGCGGCCCCGTGCTCGCGGCCGGGCCACCCGCATCCGCAAGCGCACCAGCCACATCACCATCATCGTCAGTCGTTACAGCGCATCAGAGCTCGATGAGCTGCGGGCCCGCGCCTCGGCGTCGGGTTCGAGTGCCC
>JBPCTQ010000237.1:0-8802 GCA_051011595.1 Acidimicrobiales bacterium | reverse complement strand
GAAGTCACCGAACGGCTCAGTCACGGATCGCCCACCTGGTTCATCCGCGACAAGAAGACCTTCGTGAACTTCCACGACCACCACCACGGCGACCATGGCATCGCCTTGTGGTGCGCGGCGCCTCCAGGAGTGCAGGAACAGTTGGTCGACACCGAACCCGATCGGTTCTTCCGCCCGCCCTACGTGGGTCATCGTGGATGGCTCGGGTTGCGCCTCGATCGAGACGTCGACTGGGACGAGGTGGCCGGTATCGCCGAAGAGGCCTACCGGGTGGTGGCGCCCAAGACCTTGGTGAAACAGCTCGACGAGCGTTCGTAGCCGTCAGCTCTCGCCGGCGTCGCTCTCCATCTCCGACAATGTGCGGCTGGCACCGGCGGGGCCGATGTCGGCGGCCGGGCGCGGCGCCGAAGGGGCGTCGGCCAGCAGGGGATCGGCCATGTCGTCGTCCGCGTCGGGTTCGGGGCCGCCGGGTTCGGCGGGACGACCCGAGGGGCGGTTGAACGGCGGGAACAAACCGCCCACCATGCCGCCGATGGCTCCCAGAATCGGAAGGGCCAACCACGCCGCACTGTCGAGCGGGATCACGCCGAGCGCCCAGAGCAGTGGTGCGAGGAATGCGCCCAGGAACCCCCCGGCGATGAACCCGAGGATGGGAGAACCCCGCACTGGGTCGTAGGTGTCGGGTTTGGCCCGCAGGGCCAGCACCAGCCCGACGATGGACAGCACCAGGCCACCAAGGGCGATGAGGGTGGTGGGGCTGGCGAAGGGGTTGCCGTCGATGATGAGGATGACGTAGCCGTCGCAGTTCTGCACGGGATCGATGTGCACCGCCTCCACCCGCACCCGGGCGCCGGCGGGGACCCAGATCGGTATCTCGTACTTGGTGCTGCCGTCGTCGAAGGTGGTGGTGGCATCGTCGACACCCCATGTGCGCACATCGGGTTCGGAGTCGTCGCTGAACAGCCCGAGGATGGAGCTGGCCAACGGGGGCAGCTGGATCTCGGCCCGGCCGGAATGGGTGCGCTCCGGGGTCTCCTCGGTGCCGTCGCCGATCTGCCCGAACCAGTCGACCGACCCCGAACGGGCCACGGTGAACTCATCGCCCTCGGCCGGGTTGACGACCACACCGTCGGGGAAGATGGCCTCCCCACTGCAGCCATCGCTGATGTGGGCTCCCGCAGGGGCTGCAGCCATTGCCGAGATGCCGACCCCAACTGCGACGAACAACGCCAGGCGGGCGCGAATTGGTCCTACACGCATGGGGCGACGCTACTACGGGCTCAGAATGGCCCGGTCGACCGGTGGGCGACGGGCGAGCGAGCGCAGCCGGTGCACGCCGACCTCCAGGGCGAACAGCGGTGCGAAGGCGAACCCCAAGGCCTGGTAGGGGAAGAAGACGGCCAGGAGGGCGAGTATGGCCAGGTGCATGGTGATGGTGGCACCCACCCACAGGTTGCGAAACGTACGGCCGGCCAGCGCAAGAGGAGCCAGCAGCTCGATGATGACCGAGGCGATGGCGAGCGGTGGGAACAGCCAGGCCCAGTCGATGACCAGCTCGGCCACCGGTGTGGCCGTGCCGCCCAGCAGATCGAGGCGGGCTGCGGAGTAGGCCACGTGGTTCCGCAGCGTGTCACCCACCAGCCATTCGGTGCCACCGATGCGGAGTTTGGCCACTCCGGCGATGAGGTAGGCGGCCACCGTCACGATCGACGCCAGTCGCAGCGGCCAGCCGAAACGAGTGGATGACGCTAGCGCCGGATGGTCGCGTCGAAACGGGGTGAGGGCACAGGCCGCCGGGCTGAATCCGATGATCACCACGTGCAGCACCATGAGGTTCTCGAAGTGCAGCAGCTGCCCCCACGAACTGTGGAACGTGCCGAGGGCCATCACGATCACGGCGAACGCGGGGCCGGTCACCTCGAAGCGCCAGCCGATCACGAACGCGGCACCAACTCCGATCAGCAGGACCAGCGAGACGGCCACCAGTGCTCGACTGGGCGGTTGGTCGAGGAGCGACAAGACGCCGACGGCCTCGAAGCGGTCATCGGGGCGACGGGTCAGCGCCCACAGTGCCGGCGACCGCACGGCGAAATACACCAGGGCGAACCCTCCGGCGAGGACCCGGAAGGCAGCCAGGCGTTCGGCCGGGGCCGGGGCCAACAGCCACCCGTCCAGCCGGCGGAGCGGGCTCATTGGGGGACCTCACACACCGCGTGCACCTCGCGAGCCAACAGCGCCTGGTCGCCGCGGGTGCGGTCGACCACGTCGACGGTCTCGGTCACGACCTCGATGCGAAGGTCGGTCCGGCCCGATCGACCGGCGACCGCCGTGCACAACTCGGCGGCGCGACCGGAACGAACCTCGGCCCGCACGAACGATGCCGTCTCCAGGGCGTCGTCGGAATCGGCGATGGTGGGCAGACCCAGGCGCACGGTCTGGCCGGTGGCGTCGATCCCCACCACCGTCACGAACGCCACCTGGCGGTCACGTTTGTGGGCGTACATCGGATACGTCGAGAGCGGGAAGCTGTCGTGGTTGCGCACCACGGGAAGGGCCAGCGCCGCGACCACGGCCAGCGTGATCACCCGGCGAGTCCATCGGTGTGTCGGGTCCGAGACGGCCATGACGAGACCCCGACCTCAACCGTAGATCGCGCGGCGCCGCACGGGCTATCGCGTCACGCGTCGAGATGTGGCAGGACCTCGTCGACGAACAGCTCGACCGTTCGTTCGGCTCGGTCGAGTGGTGTTCCCCCACACAGTGGATGCAACAGCACCGACTGATCGCGTCGGGCCTCTTGCACACACTGTGGGGGAGTGAGCACGCGATAGCGACCCTCGGCTCGAAGCTCGTCGACCGTGGTGGCCCGGCTGTGGACCGCGCTGTGTTCGCCTGGGTTCATCCAGCTGGCGTAGATCTGGGCCTCGCGGAGCAGGTTGGGCCCGACCGCGGCCCACCACTCGTCGGGATCGTCGGCCACCTGAACGATGCGGACGGTGGCCGGCGGCGCCAGGTACAGCGGTGAGTGGCCGGCCGCCTCACAGCCCTGTTCATAGGCCTGCCGGAGCTGAGGTTCATCGGCCGAGGGCCGAAAGGCCAACCCATGGGCCGCGGCCCGCTCGGCGTCGGCAACCGTGGCCCCGCTGACCATGAGCGTGGGATGGGGACGGGTGACGGGTCGGGGAGTGACCGAAACCAAGGTGTCCGAGCGATCGATGTGTTCCTGGGTCCAGGCCGCCCGCAGCAGTTCGAGGTTGGTGTCGAAGGTCTCGGCCCGCTGGGCGAAGTCACGGCCGTGAGCCACGAATTCGATCTCGCGATAGCCGGTGTTGACGATGAGCACCACGCGCCCCGGCGCCAACAGGTCGAGGGTGGCGACGTCCTCCGCGATACGGATCGGGTCGTGCAGCGGTAGGGCCAGGCCCCACAGGGCGACCGTGACGGTCTGGGTGCGGGCCAGCATCGCTGCGGCCAGCGTGATGGGTGACGCACACCATCCCAGCAGCTGATCGTCGAAACGAACGCCGTGGTGCTCCTCGAGGCTGATCGAGGTGAGTCCGGCGCGGTCGGCCGCCTCCGCCATGGCGACTGCGGCCTGGTGGCGGCGGGTGTTCTCGGCCGGGTCCTGGCCGGGCAGTGCGAAGTTGAAACGTATGGTCGAGGTGATCATGAGTCGGCCCCCACGCCGGCCAGCACGAAGGCCACCACTTCTTCCACCTCGGCCTCGGTCGGCGGTCGTCCGGTGCGTAGATGCCGTTCCAGCGTGCCGAACACCAGCACGTACACCGCCGCGGCCCACCGTCCTCGGTCGGGGCCGAGGATGTCGGCCAGCTGGGCGATCAGCTGGGCTTCCGACGATTCCTGCTGGGCGGGGAGGCGTTCGTGGAGCCGCTGCACCTGGGTGACGAAGGGCCGGGTGCGTTGGGCGGCGTCGGGATCGGTCGACTGGGCCAGTACACCTCGCACCCATTCGGCCGTGCGGGTGTTGTCGTCGTCGCAGTCGGCGGTGCGGTGGGCGAGATAGTCGACCAGCTGGCGGCGGCCTTCGTCGAGCAGCGCCAACATCAACTCGTCCTTGCTGCGGAAGTGGCGATAGAACGCCGGATTCGACAGTCCGGCCTCGGCCAGGATGGCCCGGATCGGGGGATCGAAGCTGCCGGTTCGGGCGATCACCGTGTAGGTGGCGTCGATGAGTTGGGCCACCTCGGCGGTGTAGCGCTGTTGGTCGTCGGCGACCCGCCGCTCGATGACCTGATCGATGAGACCGGCGGCGGGGGTCGGGTCGCTCATGGCTCACTCCGCTCGAGTGCCCACCGCCGCAGTTGGTGCCGGTCGATCTGTCCGGTGGCCACGGTGCGGGGGATGGTGTCGACCCAGAGCAGGCGCCGCGGGTGCTGATGACGAGCCAGCGGATGGGGCCCGTCGGCGGCAACATGGGTCCGGATGTCGTCGAGCGAGAGCGACGGCGGTGCCACCACGGCCGCCCACACCAGTTCGCCCCAACGCTCGTCGGCGACTCCGAACACCGCCACTTCGTCGATGGACGGGTGGGTGCGCAGGGCGGCTTCGACCACGTCGGGGGTGACCGCCTCGCCACCGGTGCGGATGACCGTGCCCGCCCGTCCGGTGATGGTGAGGAACCCGTCTTCGTCGACTCGGGCCAGGTCGCCGGTGCGGTACCAGCCGTTCTGCATGGCTGCCTGCGATGCCTCCGCGTCGCCCAGGTAGCCGTCGAACAACAGCGGGCCCCGCACCAACAGCTCGTGATCGTCGATGCGCAGCTCGGTGAGCGGACCGGGGCGTCCACAGCTGCCGGGTCGCGTCATCAGGTCGTCGCCGTGCAGCGACGCCACGTTGCCCGCTTCGGTGCTGCAGTAGAAGACCCGAACCGAAGCACGGGGCGCCATGGCGGTGATGGTCGAGAGCAGCGCCGCCGAGGTGGGAGACGTGCCGGTGTCGGCGAACCGCAAGGCCGGGAAGGCCGTGTCGGCGTGGTCGCCGTGATGGTCGGCCAACCGCGACCACAGGGCGGGAATGGCGTTGAACCGTTCGATCTCGTGCTGGTGGAGGGCGGCAGTGAGGGTGAGCGGGTCGGTGTCGCCCACGAAGACCACCGGCGCTCGTGCGTGCCACTGCTGCATGGCGATGGTCCATCCGCCCATGTGGAAGAGCGGATAGGGGCACAGCGCCGCCCCTCGTGGTTCGAGCTGCGACCCGGGGTGGGAGCGCAACACACTCGTCTGGTGGGAGAGGAGCGCCGCCTTGGGGAGCCCGGTGCTGCCGCTGGTGAAGAAGGCCACGTGGCCGTCTTGGCCGGACACCTCGGGCAGCGCGGGTTCGGCCTCGCCCGTGGGGTGCACCGCCACCGACACCTTCGGCGCGTCGACCAGCTCGGCCCGATCGCGATGAGTCTCGTCGACCAGGCACAGATCGGCACCGATGTTGTGAGCCACGGCCGTGATGGTGCGATCGTCGAGAGCGGGGTTGAGCGGCGCGAACACGATGCCGGCCCGAGCACAGCCCACGAAGGCGGCGAGGAGCTCGAACGAGGTTTCGGCCAGGACGAGCGCCACCCGGCCGGGTGCGCCGCCTTCCCGCAGCAGCGCCTCGGCGGCGTTCGTGCCGGCCTGGTCGAGGTCGGTGAAGGAACGGGGTCGGCCATCGATCACCGCCGCGGTGGCGTGCGGTGCACCCCGGGCCGCGTTGGCGATCACCGCCCCCACGGTGAACCCGTCGGTCATCGGGGCGGCGGCTGGTTCAGTTCGAACTGGTTCCCGGACGGATCGTGGAAGAAGCACTGGCGCATGCCTTCGAGTTCGAAGGGGTCGGTGACGTCGATGCCCGCGTCGCGCAGGCGTTGGACCTCGTGGTCGATGTCGTCGACCTCGAAGGCCAGATGCGGCCCCGACGGGGCGACGAAGCCGGGGTCTTCGATGAGGTGGATCTGGATACCGTTGCCAGTGGTCAACCAGGCGCCCGGGAAGCCGAAGTCGGGTCGGGGCAGGACTTCGCAGCCCAACACGTCGGTGTAGAAGGGGAGCGCCTGCTCGAAGTCGACCACCGAGAACGACACGTGTTGGACGGCCAACATGCCGGGTCGGCGGGTGGCCTTGACCTCGACGATGACCTCCCGGAAGGCCTCGTCTCCGATGTTGACGGCCCGTTCCTTGCCTCCCGCCTGGGCGAAGATGGCCGTGCCGGCGGCCACGTCGCCGTCGAGATAGGACGACCCGGCAAAGGTGCCTTCGCTGTCGGGTTCGAACTCGGCGGCGATGCGGTCCCCCTCGATCTGGATCATCACGTAGTCGCGCTGATGGTGATGCAGGTCCGACGTCTGGCCCGGCGCCAGGCGCAGTTCCCAGACTCGTACCTGTTCGTTGTCGATCAGGACCTCGGTGCCGACATCGCCGAACGTCCGGGGGTCGGGGTCACTCATGAGGTCCTCCTGAAGAACATTGTTCTCGAATCGAGGAACACTGTATCGTGCGGGCGTGGAACGGGAAATCCTCTTCACCGGGATCGGGGGCCAGGGTATTCAGCTGGCGGCGCGCACCCTGGCCGAGGCCGCCATCACCGACGGCCGGCGAGTGCAACTCTTCGCCAGCTACGGCGGCATGATGCGTGGCGGCAACAGCGACGCCATGTTGGTGGTGGCCGACACCGACATCACCGCACCGCCGCTGGTCGGTGGGGCCTGGGCCGCGGTGGTGATGCACCACGAACACGCCGACGCGGTGTGGTCGTCGCTGCGACCAGGTGGCGTGGCCCTCGTCAACGGATCGGTGGTCGACCCCGGGTGTCGACCTGAGCCCGAGCGCGACATCGCAGTGGTCGATGTTGCCGCCCTCGACCTGGCCTCCGAGTTGGGTGCGCCGGTCGCCGCCTCGTTGGTGCTGGTCGGAGCTCTCGTGGCCGCGACCGGGCTGGTGTCCCCGGACGCGCTGGTCGACACACCGGCCCGTGTGCTCCCGAGCTACCGAGCCGAGGCGGCCGAGGTCAATCGCCGAGCGCTCGAGGTCGGGCTCGCCAGCGGTGTGCTCAGTCATCCGGCCTGGACCGACGCGGTGGTGCGCTGATGGCCGACAGCACCGTCGTCCGGGGCACGGTTGTGATCGACGTCGAGGCCTGCAAGGGATGCGATCTGTGTATCGAGGCCTGCAAGCCGGCCGTTCTCACCATGACCACCGAACGAACGAACACCCGGGGGTATCGCTTTCCTGAGCTCTCCGCGGGGTGTACGGCTTGTCGGGCCTGCGCCGACGTGTGCCCCGACTTCTGCTTCCAGGTCCATCGTTTCGTAGAGCCGCGCACTTGGACCGACGGGCATTGGTCGTGAGCCGTCGGCTGGTCGAAGGGTCCGAGGTGGTGGCGTCGGCGATGGTGGAGGCCGGATGCCGGTTCTTCGCCGGGTACCCGATGACACCGTTCACCGAGGTCCTCGAACACATGGCATCGGCGCTGCCCCAGGTCGACGGAGTGTGTGTCAACGCCGAGAGTGAGCTCGAGGCGGTGGGAATGGTGTGGGGAGCGGCCGCGGCCGGTGCCCGAGCGGCCACCGGCTCGACCGGCCAGGGGCTGTCGCTGATGCAGGAATCGATCGCCGAGGCCTCGCTGGCCGGCATCGGCTTCGTGGTCCTCAACATGGCCAGGGGTCAGGGCGACTACTTCCAGGCCACTCGCGGTGGCGGCCACGGCGACTACCGCACGCCCGTGCTGGCCCCGGCCGGCCCGACCGAGGTTCCCGAACTGGTGGCCGAGGCCTTCGAGCTGGCCGAACGGTGGCGCAACCCGGTGGTGGTGGTGGGTGACTACCTGCTGGCTCACACCTGGGTCGACATGGAGGAGCCGGCGGCGGAGCAGGTCGCTCGACCGGCACCCGCCTGGGCCCTCGATGGTTCGACGGGCGCCACGGGGGCCGCCAAGTTGGTGTCGCCCCTGGGCACCAGCAAACAACGCGATGGAGTGGGTTACGACCTCTCCGTGCACTACGAGGCGTGCGCCGACCGCCGCCGGGAGATGGAGGCGGGCATCGAACCGCGCTCCCAGTCGGTTGGTGTCGACGACGCCCGCGTGGTGTTGGTGGCCTACGGCACGATGGCTCGATTCGCCCAGGCCGTGGTCGAAGACCTCCGGGGCCAAGGCCTGCCCGTCGGCCTGGTGCGGCCCATCACCCTGTGGCCGTTCCCGTCCGATGCCGTGGTTGCTGCAGCCGAAGGAGCCCAGACCGTGGCGGTCTACGAGAACAATGCCGGCCAGATGATCGACGACGTCCGGCTGGCCGTGCTGGGGGCCACCACGGTGGTGGGCATCAACAGCTTCCGCACCGACAGCTCCGCCTTCGGTATCGCACCCGACGTCACCGTCGAGAACCTCACCCGCACCGTGCTCGCCCTGTTGGAGGACACCCCCCATGGCTGACCCCCGTCCCGATGGCCTGCACATCATCCCCACCGACGAGGCACCCGACGATGCGTCGCTGGTGGCCGACTTCACCCCCCAGCTGGTCGATGTCGGGGCCCATCACCTCTGCCCGGGCTGTGGTGAGCCCATCGCCATCCGGGCGGTCACCGACGCCCTGGCGTTGCTCGGTCTGGCGCAGCGATGTGTGGCCGTGTTCGGGATCGGCTGCAGCACCGCCTTCTCCAACAACCTCGACGTCGAGGTCCTCCAGGCCCTGCACGGGCGGGCGCCATCGGTGGCCACCGGTGTGATTCGGGTCCGGCCCGAGCTGGCGGTGTTCACCATCCAGGGAGATGGCGACATGGCCAACGAAGGGCTCCAGGAAGTGCTGCACGCCGCCGC
>JBPCTQ010000236.1:0-24831 GCA_051011595.1 Acidimicrobiales bacterium | reverse complement strand
GGGGAAGCGATCGGCCATCGCCGCCATCTGCTCCTGATCGACGTGGCTGTCCGGTCCACCACCAATCACCAACGTCGGTGCAACCACCGAGGCCAGCTGCGACCACCACGTCGGATCAGGGGTGTTGCGTTCGGGCCACAACGAGGTCAGCACCCGCCAGTCGAACGGGAGATCCCCGCCCGGCCGGTCGGGAACCGGAGGTGCCGGTTGGGTGGGGAGCGGCGGTGGCGCATCCTCGAGCACCAGCCGCTCGAGGAAGTCTGGATTCTGGCCGGCCAGTTGGTAGGCCACCATGCCCCCGAGCGAATGGCCCACCAGAGAGACCCGCCGAAGCGCCAACCGGTCGATGACTCCGGCGACATCGTGGCGAAGCAGCTCGAACGAGTACTGGTTGGGGCGGTCGCTGCCGCCGTGGCCTCGCAGGTCCAGCGCGTACACCGCGTGGTCGGGGGCGAGCGCTTTGGCCACCTCGGTCCAGGTCTCGCTGTTCTCGCCCATCGAGTGCAGCAACAGCACCGCTGGCTGCCCGGGTTCACCCCACCGCCTGACGAACAGGTCGACCCCGTCGACCTCGATTGTTTCGGATCGCACATCGCAACCCTACGTCGAGGCGATCTCGAGAAGATCGGCGATTGCTGTCACCCGCGGCTGTCGCTCATCCGTCTGTCTCATTGAGGGTCGGTGTCGAATCGCCGGCTCGTGGCCCGCTTCTCGGAGGTGCCATGCAGACCACCACCACCGCTGCCACTCCTACCCCCAGCGTGTGGGCTGCCACGTTCACCCATCTGGCCCTGGTTGGTGCTGCCGCCCTGGTCAGCGGGCTGCTGGTCGGAGGTGTCGCCGGTCGGGTGTTCATGCGGGTGGCCGCCGTCATTGCTCCCGATCAAGCCGCGGTCACGGCCTGTTCGCCATCACCGTCGCGGTCGGCGCCGGTCAGACGGCGGCTGACATCGAATCGATTCTCTGAGAAGGAGACGTTGCCATGAAGATCCCACGGTTTGTCCCTACAGCGATTGTCCTGGCCATCGCCGCAGGGGCCTGCGGTAGTGACGCGGAGGCCCTCACCAAGTCCGAGTACATCGAGCAGGCCGACGCGATCTGCCAATCGGTCGACGACGAGATCGCGCCGATGTTCGACGAGTTCTTCAGTGACCTCGAATCTCAGGGCATTGATCTGGAAGCCGAGATGCCGACCGACACCGTCTTCGTCGGGTATGCCAGGGTCTGGAACGAGATGGTTTCTGCCTGGGATGATTCACTCCAGGACCTTCGGGCTCTCGGGAAGCCTGAAGGTGACGAAAAGATGCTCGAGAGACTCCTCGATGACTTGGAGTCGGCTCTCGCCGATTCCGTGGTGGTGGTCGACGCCGCCGCTGACGGCAGCGAGGCCGACCGTCTGGCGATGGAGGACTACGACCCCTTTCACGACGTCAACGCCCGAGCCCGTGTCTATGGCCTCGCGGTGTGTGGATCCGACGGCTGATGGGCCGGTCGCTCTCATCGGCCAGGCGTGGGAACCTGTAACCATGACCGCCGTGCAGTGGTCGGGGGCGATGCAGCAGCTGCTCGCCGCCGCCGATGTCACGCCGCTTGAGGTCACCGTCAGGCAAGGCGAAACCGAGGCGATCGATCGCGACGCGTTGATCGAGGACATGTATCACCGGCACGCCCGCGGTCTGGTGCGCATGGCCCGTTTGTTCGTCGATGACCGCAACGCCGCCGAAGACCTCGTCCAGGAGGCATTCATCCGGTTGTCGCGGTCGGCCGGCCGCATTCGTGAACCACACAAGGCCGCCGCCTATCTACGGTCGATCGTGTTGAACCTGGCCCGGGACCACAACCGTCGCGGTCTGGTGTCGTTGCGCCATCGGCTGCCGCTCGACCGCCGGGTGGCAGCCGTCGAGGACACCGTGGTGGTGGCCGAGGAGCATGAACAGGTCCTCGACGCACTACGAGAGTTGCCGACCCGCCAACGGGATTGCCTGATTCTGCGCTACTACGACGAGCTCGGTATCGACGAGATCGCCGACACCCTCGGGGTGTCGAGGAACTCGGTGAAGACCCACCTCACTCGCGGGATGCGAGCCCTGGAACGATCGCTGACCGCAGGATCCGACGACGACTTGGTGCTGTCGTGAGCATCGACCAGCGGCTGCGCAATGCCCTCGACGCCGGAGAGGACGCCTTCACCGACAGCAGCGATCTGCTCGAACGTGTCCGGCTGACCGTGGCCGACGACCGTCGACTGAGTGGTCAGCGCCGACGCCGTATAGCGGTCGTCGCCTGTGTGGTGGCGGCCATCACCTCGGTGGCTGTGGCCACCATCGATCGACAACAAGGAGTGCTCATCATGGACTGGTGGATTCTGGAGACCGTGTGGTTCGCGGTGATGGTGGGTCTGGCCGTGTGGCTGGGTCCGTTCATCCGTCGATTCGGGAAGTCGTACGCGGCCGATGTGTTCCGGGCCAATCCCCGCACCGGCAAGAGCTTCATCGTGCTCATGGACATCGCCTACTACTTGATCTTCGCGGCGTACATCCTGTTCACGGTGCAGTTCGAGCCGGCAACGGAGTGGGAGGAGACGGTCAACGCCGCCCAGATGCAGGTCACGGCGATCCGGTTGGGGGGAATCCTGCTCATCGTCGGGCTCCTGCACGGGCTCAACGTGTTGACGTTGCCGGTGATGGGTCGCATCTTCACCCTCAACCGCCAGCTCGACGACGAGACCGCGTCGGTCGGCGGGAACTGATCGGCCGTGTTCGCCGCCGTGGGGATGGTCCTCATCGGGCTCTGCGCTTCGGCCTCGGCCGACTTGGGGCCCCTCTCGGCTGCCCGGGTCAGGACAGGCACCGGGTCGTTTCGCGGCGCTCGGCCCGGAACGGCCGTTCTGGCTGGCATCGGCCTGGTGCTCGTCGTGATCATCGTCATGGTCGGGGCTGCGTCGGCCGAGGCCGAAGCGCAGAGCGACACGGTGCCCGTCGTGGCCGTGAACATCGATCCACGACCCGCCGACGAACGAACGGAACCGCTGCTGGTTGATGATCTGGGCGACCAAGCTGTTCTGCAGCTCGAGATCCGCGACTTCCCGGCGAATGTGACCGGAATGCTTCGTCAGTGTCTCGAGGGAGAGCAACGCCGGTGCGCCAATCAGCAGGAGCTCCGGTTCGACGACCGCGGTCGGGCCGATGTCCAGTACCTCATCAGCAGCACCGTCGCCGGGGCGGCAGGTACGTGTGGTGGTTCTGTCCGCTGCACGGTCGAGGTGTCGGCCGGCCGCGTCTCGGCGGTGTTGGAGACATTCTTCGGGTTGGTTGTGCCACCGCCCGGCCATCTGGAGGTGACGCCGCGCACCGGCATCGAACCGGGCCAGTCGGTGTCGGTGGCAGTGAGCGGGTTCCCGCCCGGAGAGCAGCTGGTGGTTACCGTCTGCGCGGCCCCGGCGGTTCGAGGCGACCGCTGCGGCGCACCTGGGCCCGAAGAGGTCATCGTGGTCGATGGAGAGGGAAGCGCCGCCACCTCGATGGTGCTCGACGTCACCACCGTCGGGGCCGACGGTGTGGCCTGCGGCCGTCGAACGTCGTGCCAGATGGTCGTGGTGTCCGACGACATTGCCATCCGGGCCAACACGATTCGTCTCGGACTGGCTCAAGCCCCTGGTGCCGAGTACGACCTCGCGCGGCTGGTGACTGGTCTGTTGGTGGCGGTCGTTCTGGTGGCAGCCGCAGCCGCCCTTGTGGTCACCGGTGACTGGGGCCCACCAGGGGAGGCTGATGGTTCGGCGATCGACGACGCCGTGTTCGCCGACCTCGATGCCGAGGCCGCCGCCTTCGACGACGCATCACGGGTGGTGGCGGCCCAGGATGTGGGCCCATGAGACGCCGCGTGGCGTCTCGGCTCAGGCGGCGGTGAGCTCGGCGACCACCGCGTCGATGTCGCAGCCAGGAGTGCGGTTGTACGGCAGCTTGCCCAACACATTGGCCATGGCGCAGGTGTTGGAGACCGCCGAGTAGGTGAGGCCGGCGCCGACCATGCCCGCCAACCACTTGGATCGCGGGACAGCCAGGCTGGCCGCAACACCGGCCAACACCAGGCTGCCGGCCACCAGTCGCACCTGCCGGTCCATCGCCCAGCGTTGGGTACCGCGGTTCAGGGCGCCGTCGGCGCGCTCCCAGGCCGAGATGCCGCCGTCGAGCACCATGAGGTGATCCTTGCCCGCGTCTTGGAGATGGGAGTGGGCCTGTCCGGCGCGCTGTCCGGACTGGCACACCAACACGAAGGCCCCGTCGGTGGTGGCGATCTCCTGACCCACCCGCTGGAGGGCATCGAGGGGCACGTTGACCGAACCGGGGATGTGGGCGGTCTCGAACTCGGAGCCCGAGCGTACGTCGAGCAGCTGCAGGGTGGGGTCGTCGTCGAGACGCTGTTGTAGGTCGCCTGCGGTGATGGTGACGGTCATGGGGCGGTGCTCCTTGGTGCGATGGCCAGATCATGGTCGGTCTGGTTCGACGTGGTGAAGTTCGAGCCGACCAATCGGGTTCCCGCACTATACCCCCTGGGGTACCGTATGGCTACCCCAGGGGGTATGCTGTCGGTATGCCTGCCTTTCCCGAAGATGTCCAGGACGATGTGCACAAGCGGCTCCGTCGTGTCGAGGGGCAGATCCGTGGCCTCCAGACCATGCTCGACGAGGGCAAGGACTGCCGCGAAGTCATCACCCAGCTGTCGGCAGCCAAGGCCGCCCTCGACCGGATCGGCTATCGCCTCGTCGGGGCGGGAATGCGCTACTGCGTCACCAACGACGACAACACCGAGTCCATGAGTGTCGAGGACCTCGAAGACCTCTTCCTCAAGATCAGCTGATCGTGTTGGCCCGCCCCCGAGTCGGAGAGACGGCGCCGCCAATCGAGCTGTCGGACAGCGACGGTGCGTGTTGGCGATCGACTGATCACCTCGGCCAACCGGTTGTGGTGGTCTTCCATCGCCACATCCATTGACTGCCCTGCGCCGCCCATGCGATCGCCGTGCGCGATCACCTCGACCGCCTCGGCACCGAGACCGCAGTGGTGATGGTCACCTTCACCGCCGCGCACCAGGCTGGTGCGTACCAGCTCGCCCATGACCTTCCCTTTCCGGTGCTCATCGACCCCGACCGCAGCACTTATCGGGCCTACGGTCTCGGTCGAGGTTCGGTGACCCGGGTCTGGGGGTGGCGGGCCGGGCGGCGCTACATCGACCTCATTCGCCAGGAGGGTGTCCGCGGTCTTCGCCGACCGAGCGAGGACACCCTGCAGCTGGGCGGCGACTTCGTGATCGACCCTGAAGGCAGGCTGAGCTGGGGATTCTGGGGGGAGGGGCCCGACGATCGGCCCGGTATCGACGAACTCGTGGCCGAGGTGGACCGTCATCGGCGCTGAGCGGCGTGGTCCATGATGCGGCGGTGAGCCGGCGGGTCACATCGCCGCACGGGGCGGAGTGATGCGGCCCAGCACCAAGATCGGGTTCTCTGCCCGCGGCGAAGGGGAGCAGCAGGGGGTCGCCGGGTCCAAGGGGCCCTGGCCGACATCCCGATGACCGACCGGGGCCGTCGAGGCATCAGGGAGCGCCAGAAGAACTCGGGACACCATTGGCACTACTGAAACATCGCCGTGTAGCCTGAAATACGTAGATATTGCACTGAGTTCGGGAGCAAGCGGTGCGGGTCGTAGAGCGGAACCGAGCCAGGCGGCGAGCTCGTGTCGATCGCGCTCGCGACCTGGTGCGAGACCGCCCGCATGCCTTTGGTGTCACCGAACTTCGCGACGCGCTGGCTCCGGAGGACCACGACGACGACCGGACGCTGCCCGAGCTGGCGGTCGACCTCCTCGGGCTGGTCGAGATGTCCGATGCCTTCGATGCCGAGCAGACACACGACGCCGTCGACGAACCCCACCCCGACAACTTCACGATCTTCTGCGATGTGGGTGTTCCCAATGCGTTCCGGCGAGCCTCCTCGGCCGCCCCTGAGATGTGGGTCTACGCCGTCGACGACGGCCTGGCCGCGGGGTCGGCCCGCAGTGAGGTGGTCCTCGACAAAGCCGGTCGTTACCTCCCTTACGTCACCCGAGCGCCGTTCATCGCCCCGCTCTTCGACGACATCGAAGTCGAGCACCTACCGGGTACGGCCCTCATGGTGCGCACGCCCGGCGCCATGATGTTCAGCCACTGGCTCTACGACCTGCTCCCCCGGGTGGAGGCGGCGCGAGCTGCCGGCTACGGCCCCGACACCGTCGACTACGTCCTGGTCAACGGTGGCGAGCGGCCCTACGAATTCGAGTCACTCGAGGCCATGGGTTACCGCCGCGACCAGATCCTCCATGTGCACGGCAACACCCGTTCCATCCAGGCCGATCGGCTGGTGGTGCCCACCTATCCTCGCGCCGTCGATCAGAGCAAGTACACGCCACCGTGGGCTCGACGCCTGGTGCGCTCGACCTTCGGAATCCACGGCGACCCGAAAGACCGGCCGAAACGGGCCAAGGTCGCCTACCTCAGCCGGCAGTCGGCCCACCGTCGGAAGATCGTCCCTCACGATCAGCTCGACACGTTCCTCGGTTCGGTCGACGCCGTGTGGATCGAACCCGAACACCTCACCGTGCGAGAGACGGCTCAGCAGCTGCACGATGTCGCACTGCTGGTCGGTCCGCACGGGGCCGGGTTGGCCAACGGCGTCTTCCTGCCGCCGTGGTCGGCGGCCATGGAGATCATCGGCTCACAGTTCATGCTCGAGCACTTCCACGTGCTGACCTCATCCACCTCGCACTACGTCGGCGTGAGCGCCAACGACGAGGGTGACGATGTCTTCAGCTCCGCCGCCATGGCGCGAGTGGATGCCCGTACCAACACCGAGAACCAGGAGCTCGACATCGTTCTCGATCCGGAGCGAACCGCCCAGGCCCTCGACTGGGCCCAGCAGTTCCTCGACGACTACTAGCCCCACCATCCCCAGCGAAACAGCGAGATCATGACATCCACTCCGTATCCAGACGATCGCCGCCGGTCCCGACGTCATCGGTCGGCACGAGCCCGCCGGTCACTCGCGGTCATCGTCGCGCTGATGACCGCGGTCAGTGGGCTCGCACTGGCCGCCGCTGCACCCGTCGGGGCGGCGGAGCCAGGCTTCGTCGCCGGTTCTCTGACCAATGCCGGCGTGAACAAACCCACGGCCATGCAATTCGGGCCCGACGATCGTCTGTACGTCCTCGAACTCGACGGCGACATCAAGGCCCTCACCATCACCCGCAACGGTGCCGCCGATTACGCGGTCTCGGCGAGCGAGACCATCGACCTGGTCAAGGACTTGCCCAACCACGACGACGACGGGTCGGTGAACGCCGGGGTGGACGGTCGCTTGGCCACGGGCCTGCTCACCACCGGAACGGCCACCAATCCCGTGCTGTACGTCACGTCGAGCGATCCTCGGATCGGGGGCGGCAACGACGGCACCGACCTGAACCTCGACACCAACTCGAGCACCATCAGCCGGCTGACCTGGGACGGCGCGGCGTGGCAACACCTCGAGCTGGTGCGGGGCCTGCCCCGGTCCGAGGAGAACCACTCGGCCAACGGTTTGGAGCTGGATACGGTCTCCAACACCTTGTACGTGGCCCAGGGGGGCAACACGAACCTCGGGGCGCCGTCGTTCAACTTCGCGCTGTTGCCCGAGTACGCCTTGTCGGCCGCTGTGCTGTCCGTCGACCTCGACGCCATCGGCAACTCGACCTACGACATCCCGACCCTGGCCGGCACGCCGCTGCCCTTCGGTGGTCAGAGCGGCGACAACCAGGCCACGCTCGTCGCCGGTGGGCCGGTGCAGGTGCACGCGCCGGGCTTCCGGAATGCCTACGACGTGGTGATGACCGAAGCGGGCGAGCTGTACACCGTCGACAACGGGTCCAACTCCGGTTGGGGCGATGTGGTGGCCAACGAGGGCCCAGGCGGCGTGTGCACGAACACCGTGCAGGAGCCGGGCTTCTCCGAGGACGACAACATGCACAACATCACCGTGGCCGGCACCTACGGCGGTCATGCCAACGTGCTCCGGGGCAACCCCGCCGGCACCCCGTGGGCCGCCGCCGTGCCCGCAGCCAACCCCATCGAGTGCGACTACCAGCCGGTGGCCGGAGCCGTCGACGGCAACATGACGACCTTCCCGGTCTCGACCAACAGCCTCGATGAGTACACGGCGGGCAACTTCGAAGGAGAGATGCAGGGCGACATCGTGGCGGTGGGCCTCAACCCGCCGGCCGTCTACCGCATCGAGCTCTCGCCCGATGGCCAGAGTGTCACCGCCAACACCGCCTTGTTCTCGAACCTGAACGGCAGACACCTGGGCCTCGACGTTCTCGACGACAACGAGCTCTTCCCGGGGACGGTCTGGGTGGGTGAGTTCACCAACAACGGCATCGCCGTGTTCGAACCGAATGACTACGACGGCACACCTCCCACCTGCACGGGCGCCGACGATCCGGGACTCGACGAGGACAACGACGGCTTCGACAACGCCGACGAGATCGACAACAGCACCGATCCCTGCTCCTCGGCCGACGTGCCGCCCGACAACGACGGCGACCTCGAGTCCGACCTCAACGATCCCGACGACGACAACGACGGACTCCTCGACACCGTCGACCCGTTCGCGGTGGATCCGGCCAACGGTGCCGCCACCAACCTGCCCGTCACCTTCGAGTGGGAGAACAACAGTCCCCCTGCCGGCGGGCTCCTCGAGCTCGGCTTCACCGGGCTCATGACCAACGGGACCGATTACCTCGATCTCTTCGATCCCTTCGCCATGACCATTGGCGGCGCCGCCGGTGTCATCACCATCGACGCGGCCGGCCCGGGCACGGCCGAGGATCTCACCAACACCGCCGAATACGGCTTCCAGGTGGGGGTCGCACCCCAGGTCAATCCGTTCGAGGCCTCGCTCCGGGTGGCGGCCCCATTCACCGGCGCCACCCCCGGCCCCGGACAGGAGATGGGCTTCTTCCTCGGTACCGGCACCCAGGACGACTACCTCGAGCTGGTCGTCACCGACGCCGGCGTCGAGCTGGGGGTCGAGGTCGGCGGCGCCTTCACGCCGGTGGCCACCAGTGCCACCACCATCCCGGGACCGGATTCGATCGACCTGTTCTTCATCGTCGATCCCGGGGCCGGCACGGTGCAGGCCAGCTATGTGGAGTACTCCGGTGGCACCCCCGGCCCGCGGGTCGACGTTGGTGGCCCCCAGGCGGTACCGGCCGCGTGGCTCACCAATCCGACCGCATTCGGCACGACATCCAGCGCGGCGGGGGGCGCCTCGTTCCCGGTCACCTTCGACCGGCTCGACATCCGACCGTTGTCGGTCGGCGGGGGTGACGTCGGTGCGAACGTTGCCATCACTCCGACCGGCGGCCTGAACGTCAGCTCCCACATCGCCGGCTCCTTCTCGGTGGAGAACGTGTCGCAATCAGCCCAGATCACCTCGGTGTCGCTCGACACCACCTCGGCGCTGTTGCCCGACGTGGTGTTCGACCAGTTGGGTGGTGCCGGTGACCTGCCTGCCGGCGACGTGCAGATCGACGTCGATCCCGGTGTGGGATACCTCGGTCACACCTACGCCTCGCCCAACAACGGACTCGATGGCGTCGATGGCTGGCATGTGGCCACCCTCAACTTCGACGACTTCGACCCCGGTGAGGTGCTGACCTTCTCGGCCGATCTCGATCCCACATCGATCAAGGGATCCGCCCGCCCGGGTCCTGGGGGATCGGGGAAGATCTCGGGACTCGAACTCACCGGCGCCGTCGCGACGGTGGCTTTCTCCGACGGGACAGTGTTGGGCAACGAGCTCTACCCACCGGCGGGTAGCAGTGGCGGTGGCACGGCCACCATCGACGTCGATCGGGCTGCCGCCCCGGCCATACAGCTGCTGGGCGCACCGGGCGACCCGGCTTCGGTGACCGCGGCGGCTCAGACCATCCGTGTTGTCGGCCCGGTCGGTGCCGACGTGCGCCTGGTCCGGGCCGAGAGTGTCCTCAACATCGATCCGCCGGGCTACGACATCGACGGATTCGAGACGAACTCCGCCATCTCGGTGCAGCACTACACCGCGACCGTGGGCGGTCAGGGATTCGTCGACGTGGCGGTCACGCTGACCGATGCCGGACCCGAGGGGCTCAACCTCTTCGCCGCCACGCTGCTCAGCACCGATGGTGAGCCGGGTAATGTCTCCAACCAGCTCACGGTCGAGTTGGATCCCTTCGGTGGGGGGAACGTGCCGCCGGTGATCACCCCGATCGGCAGCCAGTCGATGCTCGAAGGGCAGACGCTCGACGTCACCGTCACCGCCAGTGACGCCAACGGCGACGCCGTGGCCTTGGCCGCCGGTAACGTCCCACCCTTCGCCACCTTCGTCGACAACGGCGACAACAGCGGTACCTTCACGTTCAGCCCCGCAGTCGGGGAACGCGGCTCGTACCCGAACATCACCGTCACGGCCGACGACGGCAACGGCGGCACCGACAACGAGGCCTTCACGCTCGGTGTGTCCGACGGTGTGAGCGCCAGCACGGTGCTCTACCGGGTGAACGCCGCGGGGCCGGCGGTGACCGCCACCGCTGGCGGGCCGGACTGGGCGGTCGACACGAAGTTCAATCCGAGCCCACTCCACAACACTGGTTCGAAGACCACCACCTTCGCCCCCGGGGTGGTGGCCGATGCAACGGTGCCGGCATCCACGCCCATCGAGGTGTTCGAGACCGAGCGGAAAGACCCCCTCGTCCTCCCCGAAATGGAGTGGGAGTTCCCCGCCGCCGCCGGCGAGACCGTCGAAGTGCGGTTGTACTTCGCCAACAACTCGGCCGGAACCAGCACCGTCGGTGCTCGGAAGTTCGACGTGATGATCGATGGCAATCTCGTCCTCGACGACTACGACATCGTGGCCGACGTCGGTCATCAGGTCGCCACCATGAAGTCGTTCCAGGTGGTCAGCGACGGCATCGTCGATGTTGATTTCGGCAACGTCAAGAACCGCCCGATCGTGAACGCCGTCGAGGTCCTCGGCAGCGACGCTCGACCGATCCTGAGCCCGGGGGGCTACGGAGGGGCGGAGGGAGATGCCGGGTCGACCGTCTTCGAGATTCCGATCACGCTGTCGGAGCCCTCCACCGAGACGATCACGGTCGACTACATCAACTGGCCCTGCGAAACGTTCAACGGATGCGGTGACGGCCTCGCCACCGACGGGGTGGACTACGACGGTCCTGTACCCGACACGCTCGTCTTCCTGCCCGGCGAGACCGTCCAGACCGTGCCGGTGACCGTCTACGGCGACACCGACGTCGAGCCCAAGTTCCTGTGGGGTGAGTGGTTCCTGATCAGGTTCCTGAATCCCTCGTCGAACGCGGTGCTCGACACGTCATTCTTCGGTCTGGGAGCTGGTGTGATCGGCAACGACGACCCGTGATCGGTGAGTCGGCGAGTTGACCCTCGCGGTCAGAGTCGGGCTCGCACCGCCGGCCCGTAGACCACCTCGACGCCGGCGACCTCGATGTTGCGCGGTCCTGGCGGTGCCTCGAACGTGATCTCCCACCTCCCGGCAGCCTGTTCGGCGCCGGGCAGGGGTATGGCGTCGGTGGTGAGGTCGAGGGTGGCGATGGGCTCGCCGTTGACGTTGACCCGCACCGGCGTGGGTTCGATGGTGTTGACCGTGACCCGGAACTCGAGTGAACCGTTGGCCGAACGCTCCCGCTGGAAGTCGGTGCGAAACCGGAGACAGGACCATGGTTCGACCATGCGAGCCGCAGCCTTCCCGTTGACATCGACGAAGCTCCAACCGTCGGCGAACAGACCTTCGATGGGTCCGCTCCGGCCCCGCCAGCCCGGCACCAGTGGGGGCGCCCACGCCAGCTCCTCGCCGATTCGGGCGGCCAGGTCCTCGGCCTCGAGGTGATCGTCGGGGTCGTCGGTGCGCCACGCCGGACCAACGCCGATCTCGCTTCCTTCGGGTAGGTAGCGAGCAACGAACTCCTGGTTGGAATCGCGACACGCCTCGCGCAGGCGGCCTACCGCCTCCTCATCGAGGAAGTACTTCGAGAACTCCGACTGGGCCGAGAGTCGCAACGCCACGTCGATCACCTCGTCGGCGTCGGCCCCCAGGGCGCCGACCGCGGGAGTGTGCAGCACCCGGGCGATCTCCGCAGCAAGTCCAGGGTTGGCGTGAGGGTCGGGCGGTTGCGCGAATTCGACGTCGGGCACCAGGACGGACAAGAAGTCGGCCAACAGCTCTCCCTGAACGAACGCCTCGGGATCGAAGAGCCGCGCTTCGACGGTGGCGCCCAACAGTTGCTCGAAGCGGTCGCCCACCTCGAGATAGTTCGGGACCCGACGAGCGGCGAACTCGGCGAACACGGAGGGGTCGTCGAACTCGAAGGCCCTCGAGGGATTGCGGTGAGATTGCATGGCCATCGACTGCAACAGCGCGGCCTGATCGCGCACGTAGAGCACCACCGTTGTTTCTCGGCCGTCGAGGAGACGGTGCAGGCGCTGGAGTATTCGGTCGCGCTGGCGCCACAGGCCCTGGTTCGACACCACGAGCGTGTGTACCGACGGCGCCGCTCGCCGGAGCTCCCTGCGCAGCACGTTCCATTCGTCGGCGTCGGGATCTCGCCACGGCAAGATGTTGCGAGCCATGGTGGGGCGGTTCCGGCCGGCGTCGGAGAGCTTCACGCCGTAGCCGAACAGACGCGGCTCGAGCTGGGCCAGGCCTTCCTGGATGCTGGTCGAGCCGGCCTTCTCCAGGCCGACGTGGAACACCACTCGATCGGTCATGCCATCGCCAGATCAGTGGTGCGCAATCGCAGGCTGTTGATCTCGAGCGGCTGGGCCTGCTCCGGGCGAATCTCGACTTCGTACACACCCTGCGACTTGTCATCCCGACCCAACGGAATGGAAGCGGTCATGTCGATGTCGATCATGCCCTGTGAGCGTCCGTTGACCGACACCTCACACGAGAGCGCGGTGTCGAGCTCGGTCTCGAAGTTCAGCACCGGCCCGTCCGGGCCGGCGGCGTTCTCCTCGTCGAAGGGAACGCGGAACCGCAGCGTGCCAACCGGTCCATCGATGCGCGCCACGAGCGGCGATCTGGCGACCGGCGCCAGCTCGCAGAACCGCCATCCAGTGGCGAAGGGCCCGACCGAAGTTGATGGGCATTCCAGCCAGTCGTTGGTGAGAAGCGGCGCGGCCTGGGCATGGTCGACCAGCAGTTGTCGGAGTTCCTCGCTCGTTCGGTGGTCGGCCAGCCCCGTATCGGGCTGGGCCGGTTCGATCAGTCGGCCGGCGAGGAAGCGGTCGCTGAGCTGGCTGTTGTGGAGTCCGTGGCGCCGTCGGATTCGGCGGACCTCGTCCGGTTTGAGAATTTGTCGGGCACCGATCCCCTCGGTCGACAGGCGAAGGGCCACCTCGCGCAGCGCGGCGTAGTTGGCGCCGTCGGCCGAGGTCTCCCGACGAAGGGCTGCGGCCAAACCAGGAGTGAGCAGCAGGTCGGCTCGCATCGCGGCCGCCTCTCGGCCCGGGCCGTCGACTCCGAGTCGGCGGTAGAAGTCGCCGAGCTCGTCGTAGTCGGCCCGACTTCCGGTGGAGTCGGGAACAACAACGAGCGACTCGCGGCCGAAGACCTCGGCCAGCTGCTGGACCGCAGTCAGGTAGTCGAGGGTGACCCGTCCGATGAACGCCGACCGAGCGTCCTCATCAGCCAGGTCGAAGCGTTGACTGGCGTGCCGTTGGGAGTCGAGCACTCGGTAGGTGAGGTAGTCGGCCTGATCGCGCAGGTAGAGCACGATGGAGAGGTCGGCACCGGAAAAGAGGCCCCGTAGCCGGAGCAGCGCCCGTTTGGGTTCGCTCCACAGGCTCTCGTGGGACACCACCACCGTGTCGTAGCCCTCCAGTTGGTCGAGCTCGGCGGCCAACGCGTTCCACGCATCGAGATTGGGCTTCTTCCAGCCCAATGCCATCTTGGCCACGTGCGGTACCGGTCGACCGGCGTGGGGCACGTACACGCCTGCTTCCTCGAGCCGGTCGGCGTCGAGGGGCAGCGCTCGTTGCAGCGCGTAGCTGTCGGGACTCTCGGTTCCGACGTGGATGACGATCCGCATGGCGGCCCAGCCAGACGAAGGTGGTTCAGCCGACGAGATCGGGGAACGTCAGGCCGATGATCGGCGCCCGTTCGTCCGGTGTCGTCGGTCGCAGGGTCATGGCCACCTGGTCGTACGGCTCGATCAGCTCGAGGGGAACAACCACCTCCTGAGCGGGCAGGAGGAACTCGCCGAGATCGGTGCCGTTGACCGAGACCTCGGTCCGCAGCGGTTCGTCGTCGAGTGTGCTGATCTGGAGTCGCAGTTGGTCGTGGAGCCAGGTCCGCACCGCATTGGAGGTGCGGAACCGCATGATGGCCTCGTCGCCTTCGATGGTGCCGGTGAGCGGCCGGGGCCGTTCCTTGATCTTGAAGCCTTCGCCCAGCATGCGCATGCCGGTGCGTCGGTTGCCCCAGCCGCCCTCACGGAGCATGGGGAAGTCACACGCCGTCTTCAACAGGAGCGCCTCGATCTCCTCGGTCTGGTCCTCGCCCTCGGGCCTCCACACCTCGGCCTCGGGCAGGGCATCGCCGTTCTGCAGGTACTCGGTGGCGAACTTGATGTTGCTGTCGCGGTAGATGGCTCGGAGCTGCTCCACGTACTCGCGAGGAAGGAAGTATTTGGTGCCGATGCCGTTCACGGTCATCTTGGCGGCCAGGTCGCGCAGCTCCATCCGCCTCAGGTCCTCGGGCGGCTCGGTGTCGTAGCGGGCAAGGGTGCGGGCCAGTTCGACGCTGATGCCGGCGTTCACGATACCGCTGGGCCGCTCGACGGGGCCGTCGAAGCCGATCCGGTGGAAGAAGTCGGCGACGATGTCGTTCTCGTACAGGCGGTCGGTGGAGAACAGGCGGGCGGTGACGACGCCTTCTCCGAGACCGGCCTCGAGCCGCACGCAGGTGTCGTAGTAGTCCATCGCCGGGCGGCGGTTCATGTACTCGGCCAGGTCGTCGGGGTCGAGGAAGTCGAGCGTCGAGTCACCGTGGCGGCCCTTGGAGAACTGCAGCCCCAATGCCTGGATGTACTCGGCCTGCTCACGAACGTAGAGGTAGGCCTGCGGCGCGAAATCGGGGAACAAGTCCCTGATGGACTCGAACACGTCGGCTTGTTGGTTCCAGAGCCCTTCGCTGGAGATGATCACGTCGGCGTCGGAGTCGCGCAGGGACTCGGCCTCGGCCGCCAGTGCCTTCCAGCTGCTGTCATCGTGGTCGCGCCATGACACGCCGTGTTTGCAGGATCCCTCCCGGGCCCGGTTGCTCTCGATGATGTGGTAGCCGGCCTCCTTGAGGCGATCCTCGTTGCGGGCCAGCGCCTCCTGGATGGCGGTGGTGCCGGTCTTGCCCGTTCCGACGTGGATCAGCAGCCGCTTCTGGTTGCCCCCCGGCGCCGGCGCGGGCTCACCCGCTGGCGCCCCTTCCTTCTTGGTGGTGTTTCTTTTGTTTGATCGTTTCAGCATCAGCTACTCAGCTCCTTGAGAAGGTTGTTGATTCGTGCGCTCGCGTCGGGCCAGGTCCAGCGCCGAGCCGTGGCCTGGCGGGCGAGCGTGGTGGATGGATCCCGGTCATGTAGAGCCTGTTCGACCGCGTCGACGACCCCGCCCGTGTCGAGGGGGTCGACGATGGTGCAGTGCTGCTCGAGCAGCTCGGTGGCTGCCGGCACCGGAGTGGTGACGATGGACGCCCCACACGCGGCGGCTTCGACGATCGGCATGCCGTAGCCCTCACCGAGCGAGAGCGACACGAAGACGGTCATCAGGTGGTAGAACGCGGCGAGCTCATGATCTTTGATCGGGCCCAGGTCGATGACGTTCCCATCGCGGGGCCGCTCGTCGCCGGCCACCACCCGGGGGCCGTCGACATGACCGGCCACGGCCACCCTCGCTCCGGTACGCCGACCGACCTCGGCCAGCACGCGGAGCAACTGTTGGGAGTTCTTGCGGGTCGACGCCGCGATCAGCCCGCCCACGAGGGGTTGACCGCGACCAAGCTGGAGTCGCTGGGCCATCGCACCCACGCGGGCGGGGTGCGGTCGGCGGTCGAAGGGTGCGCCGACGGCCGGCGCGATGACCGTGGTGCGTGAGGCGACGGGTGGTAGTCGCTGCGCGACCCGCGCCGCCACATCGGCGGAAGGGACGATGACCCTCTGCGCCCGGTTGAGGAGTTGAGGAAGGAACCGTCGCTGCAGCTGGGCAGCACGCCGACTGAACCATTCGGGCCGGTCGAGGGGGAGCAGATCGTGCAGCACCACCACGTGTCGGGGATGGGTGAGAGGACCGGATCCGGCCGGACTGAACAGCACTTGCTTCTGGGTTCGCTGGGCCAGCACCCATTGCTCCCAGGTACGGCCGCGGATACCTCGTGCGTTTCGAGGAGACGGTTGCACCACGGTGGCCTCGTCGAGCCGTGAACTCACCTCGGTGGCGTAACGCTGGTACCCACCGGGCTCGAGGTGATGGAAACGGCCATTGATGGCAATAGCGGGTGCGGTCATGACGTGGTGCCGATCGTCCGGTCGACGATGGCGGTCATCCGTAGCTGGAAGGCCTTGCGGTCCGCATCGAGATCGCAGACCGGCACCGATGGGGCCCTCGGGTCGCCCACGAGCGGGAGGAGGGTCTGCTGAAGGGCCTCCCACGCACCGTAGGTGTACGTGCTCGCGCCGAGGCCCTCCGACGACTGCTCCAGGTAACCCCCGGCCAACGGGACGATCGCCAACTTCCCGAAGGCGGCAGCCTCCCGAGGCACGAGCCCGTAGTCGTCGGCGCAGGTGAGCACCACGGCGCGACAGGCGTTGTAGGCCCAGCGCAGTGTGTCCTCGTCGACGCTGCCGCAGAAAAGCACATTGGTCGGCGCCATACGGCGGAGCGACCGGTACATGGGACCCTCACCGATCACCAGGAAGCGGGCTTCGGGCAGTGCGGCTGCCGCCCGCAACAACAGGTCGACCCGCTTGTAGCTGAGGAGGCGGCTCGGCGTGAAGAAGAACCCGGGTTCGACCCCGGCGATCGGCCGGCACGGTCCGTCGACGCGCAGCGAGGACGGCGGGTGCACCACGTCGCTCTCCACGCCGTAGATGGCGGCGATGACCCCAGCCATGTGGTGGGAGTTCACCAGCAGTGCATCGGCACTCTGGATGGACTGCTGGTCGGCTTCGAACAGCCATCGTTGCACCGCGACGGAGAACAGCCGGGAGGCCGCGGTGGGCAGGTGGCGAAGGTACTCGTCGGTCCGGTGCAGCCACCGGGCCGGTGTCTGGCAGTACACGATCCGGCGACCGGTGCACTGGGCCAGATGCGACAGTCCGCTGCTGTTGGCGATGAGTACGTCGGCGTCGATGGTGGTGTTGCGAAAGGCCCGCACGGCCATCGGAAGACTCCACCGATGCTCGCGGGAGAACAGCACCTGGCGGTCCCCGAGGAGCGAGTGGACCTGGAGATCACTCATCGACTCGTAGGTGCCGCCCGGATTGAACAGCGCGGTATGCACCGCAGCGGGTGGGAAGACCCGGTTGAGTTCCAGCAGGACGCGTTCGGCGCCGCCGCGTTCGGCCAGGAAGTCGTGCACGAAGGCCACGGTGGGGGTGCCGGTTGCCGGGAATGCCGGCTCGGGGAGAGTGACGTCGATCATTGGACGGAGTACGCCAGGAGTCGGATGAGCAGGCTTCTCGCGTCGGCCGGCGAGGAGCCGCGCGGGCGCACGCCGGCGACGGGCGGATGCTCGAGGACCAGCTCGATGTTGTACGAGCGGTCGAGCAGGTCGATGTCGACCGTGAACGGACCGGCCAGCATGTCGACCTGTCCCAGGTCGTGGCCGTTGACGATGACCCGGCTGCTCGAGTGCCCACTGACGTACTTGCCGGCGAACTCGAGCGACACACCTTCGGTGAAACCGGTGAAGTGCATGCCGCGAGGGCGAAAGCGCAACACCGAGCGGGGCCCGGCCGTCCAGATGCCCCGGTCGGCCGGTTCGGACCAGCCCTCGACCAGGTTGACCCGATCCAGGTCGGGACCGCGGAGGCGACCCTGCAGCAGCGTGGGGTAGGCGAACTGGTCGAACAGGAACCGCTCACAGGCGTCGACGCGGGTGGGGTCGATCTTCGGCTCGGGTGTGCTGTGGGGAATCTCCACGCCGGCGCAGTGCGGGAACCGCTTGATCAGCGCGGCATTGTCTTCCCGGAATCGTTCGATCAGGTCGTCGCGCACGTCCTCGTGCAGGAACGATGTGGCGCCGCCGGCGAAGCCGAGGATCGAATCGATCAGTCGCCGCTGATCGTCTTCGTTCCAGACTTGGTTGGTGATGCCGGCCAGCACGACCGCGGCCTCGACACACAGCGAGGTATTGGCTGATCGGGCGGCTCGGACGAGGGGCGGGTTCCCATCGGTCTCGGCGTCGGCCAACCCGAGGACCTGGTTGAAGTCGTCGATGATGTCGCGGTTGATGAGGCGGTCACGGTCGTACAAGCGCACGACGAAGTCGGCGTCGGGAAAGGTGTCTTCCCACGCGTGGATCTGTTCGCTGTAGAAGCGTTTGCCGGCATGGAGCAGCTTCCGAGAGCGCTCGGGGATCTCGGCCAATGGGTTGTTGAGGTCGAGGACCGCGCCAGGTGTCAGCGTCTGCTGTTTGATGCGCTGGAGGACCCCGGACTGGATCAGGTCGACCTGGTTGCGTACGTAGTAGACGAACGTGAGGGCGACGTCGCCGAATGCCTTCTGGAGCAGGCTACGCAGTGACTTGCGTTGGCCACCTTCGAAGAAGTGCACCCCCTCCCAGGACAGCACGGCGGTGGTTGCGTCGGCGTCTTGCACCTCGGCTCGGAGCGAGCGCAGCATCTCCTTGTCGTCGAGCGCCGTGAACAGGTGGGGATGGCCGGCGGCCCGGGTGATGCCCGTCTGGGGAATGAACACCCCCTGGGCGCGATACCAGTCGTGGTTGGCGACCAGGCTCTCCTGGATGGCGGAACTGCCGGCCTTGTCGGAGCCGATGTGCACCACCAGGTGCTCGATGCGTGAGCTCATGCCGCGTCGTCCTCCTCATCGGGGTGTTCGAAGCTCGGGATGTCGTCGCCGTCGATGATCCGATCGGCCATTTCGAGCAGTTCCGTTCGGGCTCGGCCGACGATGACGACGTGGTGCCGACCGAGCGCATCGAGAACGTCGCGCTGTCGGCCTCGTTTGAGGTTGGTGAGCAGCTTCGCCGGGCAGATCACCAGCAGCGGATCGGTGTGGGTGACGATGGCACTGAGGGCGATGGCCGATCGTTTGGCTACCGGCGTGCCACCGCCACCGGAGAGATCGTCGACCCGCCCCTCGAGTTCACGCTCGCGCAGCGGGCGGCCGAGAGCGGTGGTCATGAAGTCCTCGCATGTCTGACGGGTCTCGTCGTCGACGAACCCACCACCGAGAAGCTCGCGCACACGGCTGTTCGGGAGGTCGTCGGCGCCGAGCGCGATCCCCGTGCGGGTGGTGGGATCAACGCCGATGGCTTCGAGCCAGTCCGGCAGCACCCACGGTTCGGGCGTGCGGCGCTGGGTGACAACCCAGATCTCGCCGGTGTGCACTGGGTTGATGGGCGGAGCGGCGTCGGCTTCGTTGCCGGTGCGCATCTCCACGTAGGACTCGTAGGTGGGGAAGAACCGGTTGAACTGGACGGCGTTGAGTCCAATGGTGGCGACGGCACGGAATCCGAACTGCGCCACGATGGCGTAGGCGAGCAGCGCGCCGACATCGGAGACCCCGGGCTCTTCCGCGATGGTGAGTCCCACCGCCAGGACAACGGCCCCGATACCGAGAAAGGCGGCACCCGCGGCCCGGGCCAGCATCTGGTTGGCCCGAACGGAGAAGACGGCTTCGTAGCTCTCGATCGTGTCGCCATCGGCCATGGAGCGTTCGTAGGCGTCGTTGCGGAGCGAGTCGGCGTAGAGGGGTCCCGACGACAGCATGGCCACGTCGGCGCCCTGGGGGGTGTGCTTGGAAGTGGCCTGCTTGCGTCGGGTGGCGCCGAGGACCCGGTTGCCGAGGGCGATGGTGAGCGGGCCCAGGAACACGAGCCCGACGATGGCCATCACCACGCTGAGTCCGGGCCGCATCCAGAACATCAGCGTCCAGAACACCAGGGCCTGGATGGTCGGCGAGATCGAGCCGAGGATGCTGCCCGAGCCGCGAACGAATCCGCCGGTGTCGGTGGCCCGCCGGGGGCTGTGGGGTTGGTCTCGCAGCGCGGTGAGCGCATACTCAGCGGCCTGGTAGGCGAAGCGGCGACCGATACGGAGCTGAGCAAAGATGTAGGCGTAGTCCAGCCCGCTGGCCAGTGCCGCCGTCAGGGCAATGAGCCCGAGCCACAGCCAGGCCCGACTGGCATCGGCGTCGAACCCCAGGTCGATGCCGAACACATCGAGTTGGGGGCCGCCTTCGCCACTGGCGTAGCCGCCGATGAACTGCAGCAGCAGACCGGCCCCGAGCATGCGCGATGTTTCGGCGACGAGACCCAGAGGTCCAATGGCGAGCACCCGGAATCGATCCATTCGGTACATGTCGCGGAGGATGAACAGAGCAACCTGTATGCGGTTCACAACTGTCCTCGGCGGCTGGCCCCTCCACCGAACTCACCGGCGCGGATGTCCTCGAACAGCGCCCCCCAACGATCGGCCAACTCGACTCGGCGGAAGCTCTTGCAGTGGGTGAGGCCCCGATGGACCAATTCGTTTCGACGGCTGTTGGTGAAGTCGCCGTACAACAGGTTCTCGAGAACATCGACCAGCGTGGACGAGTCGTAGGGCTCGAAGTACAGGGCGGCGTCGCCGTAGTTCTCGCGGTGGACCGGGATGTCGGAGGCGACCACCGGCGAACCGGTGAACATCGCCTCGATGCCGCTCATGTCGAAGCCCTCGACGATGGCCGGACAGATGGTGGCGGCCGCGTTGGCGTAGAGCATGCGCAGGTCGGCGGTGGGGACGCCGGCGCAGTGATAGAGATTGCCCGAAGCCTGCCCCTTCTTGATGCGCTTCATGATGGGCCCCTGCCCCCAGCCGGGTGAGCCGACGATCACCAGATTGAGGTCGTCGTCGATGTCACGGCGGATGCGGTCCCAGGCCTCGATCAGCCGCATGTGGTTCTTGCGCGGCTCGATGGTGGAGACGATCAGGAGGTAGCGGAATTCGTCGTCGGCCTCCCGACGCTGCTTGGGTGGACGACCAGCGTGCAGATGGGCGGCCACGACCTGTTTCACGGTGTCGTCGCTGGCCGGTTGGGGGTAGAAGTCGGCCGAGACCGACGTCGGGATGACAGCGGAGCGTTCCTCGAGGTGGGGGTAGAGCTTGAGCAGGTCGGACCGCGTGGCCTCGGACACGCACACGAAGCTGGCCTTCTTGGCGTTGCTGCGCAGGGCTGACGAGTGGTGGAACTGGTGCATGGCCGGCAGCTTGATCTGATGGGGGTGAAAGATCGGGATGGCGTCGTGGTAACGGATGATCAGCTCGGTTGACGGACTGACTTCGCTCGGCCAGGGCGTGTGGGCGATGAAGATGTCGAAGTCGGACGTGTCGAGGCGCGGGTAACGCCGGAGGGAGCCCATCGCGTGCATCGACAGCCATGAAGGGCGGATCGACACGTAGTTGGCGTCGCGGACCCGGTCGAACTCTTCGGGAGCCAGTCCCTTCTCGAACAGGCGCTGCCACAGGTAGTCCGAGAACAGCTCGCTGTTGACGTCGTCGACGGGAATGGGGATGCCGGAGGTGGTGGAGGCCGCGAGCGAGGCAACCGATCGGGACCGTTCGGTGCGGTGTCGCATCCGGTCGATGGGTGTGGCCGGTTCGTCGTCCTCGCACGACACGATCAGCCGCGAGACCCGGTTGAGCTGGCGGGCGGTGTCGTTCCGACCCCACAAGGGTGGGGCGCCGCGCGAGAGCCGACGGTTGGAGTGGTTGATCAGCCCGACGGGATCGACGTTGGGAAGGTCATGGAATGAGGAGAAAAGGACCCTTGTCTCCTGAGGGATGCCTGCGAACCCGTCGAAACAGGGTCGCAGCTCCATCAATACCCGGGATCGATCGCCGCTGTCCGACCACACATTCGTTCCTTCGCCCGCAGATGACCCAGTGACTACCCAAACAGAAAGGTAGGGGTCACTAGCAGTGGTGGTCAATTCATCTGAGAAGGATCGAAATCTCGCGATGAGTGGTCAAACGCTTGGAATAGGGCTTGATGGGGCGTGTATGACGCAAAGTTGACCGTCGACTGGCCATCTTCGGTCAAAGCTGGCACGCTCCAGTAGATGTCAGACGTACAGCAAGAACTCACAGAGACGCAGGAAATACTCGACAAGCTGGATGCGGTGCAGAAGAAGGTCATCCGGATCGAGCGCCGCATCCGGCGTATCGAGAAGGAGACCACCGGCTCTTCGGCCCAGCGACCGGACCGGCTGGCCCGCGAAGACATCTGATCCTGAGATCTTCGTTTCCGGTGTGATCGGAGGATTTCGATGGCCATGGTGCTGATCGGGGTCTTCTTCGGCGCGATCGCCGTGTCCCGAGGCACGGCCAGCGGGTCGTCGGGCATCGTGGGGGTGGCCGTCGTCGCCCTCGTGGTGCTGGTGATCGCCATTCTTCGGGCCACCATCTGGTGGCGTCGATCACACCAGCCCCGTCCGGGTAATGAGTTCGTGAACACCTCCTTGGCCTACGGGTCGTTGAGTGCACTATTTGTCACGGCCATCGCCTCCCTCTTCGTCGGCTGAGCTCGACTCGGCTGTTTCCGGCTCTCTGCCCCGACCCTGACCCCTTCGGGGGTCGGTGGGGTCGTGGGCCGGCCGACTCGCGCCCGACCTCCTCGACAGGTCCCATCGAAGCGCCCGCACTGACCTGAACCACTCGCTCGATCCCGGGGGCCGGCACCAGCCAATAGGATCTAGCAGGTGAACGAGATTGGCGACTACGCGCTGATCGGTGACTGCCATTCGTTGACCCTGGTGGGCCCCGATGGCGCCATCGACTGGTGTTGTTTCCCCCGATTCGATTCTCCGTCGGTGTTCGCCGGCATGCTCGACGCCGAACGCGGGGGATCGTTTCGTCTTGCGCCCGACACACCGGTGCGTCATGTGAGTCGGTCCTACTTGCCGGCCACCAATGTGTTGGTCACCCGATTCGAGACCGATGGGGGCTCGCTGGAGGTCACCGACTGCATGCCGGTGGGCCGCTTCGACCCGGATCGGCCGGCTGCCGTCGACACCCGACACTCCATCCTGCGCCGGGTGCGGTGCGTCGAGGGTTCCGTCGAGGTGGCGATGGTGATCGAACCGCGGTTCGAATACGCGGCGGTGGTGCCCCGCTTCATCGCCACTTCTTCCACCAGCGCATCGATCATCGGTGGTCCCGATGCCTTGTGGGTACGGGTCACCCGGGCCCTCGACGGTGATGGTGACCGGGTGACGGCCCACTGGTCACTCGAGGCCGGCGCCGAGGAATGGGTCGAGGTGGCGTGGACCCCAGCGGCCGGGTCGGCGCCGTATGGAGCAGACGACCCTCGTTCGTCGATGACGGCCCGGCTGGCCGACACCATCGCCTTCTGGGAGGGATGGTTCGACTGCTGCTCCTACGACGGCGCGTACGCCCGCAAGGTTCACCGGTCGGCGCTCATCCTCAAGGCGCTCACTTATGCCCCCACCGGTGCGGTGATCGCCGCCGGCACGGCAGGGCTGCCCGAGTGGATCGGCGGCGAGCGCAACTGGGACTACCGGTTCACCTGGATCCGCGACGCCACCCTCACGCTGGCGTCGATGGTCATCCTGGGATATCTGCCCGAGGCCAACCAGTTCAGGGGGTGGTTGGAGCGCACTGTGTTGGGTCGGCCGCCCTACCTCCAGATCATGTACAAGGTCACCGGCGAACGCCTGCTGCCCGAGATCGAACTGCACCACCTGGCCGGTCATCGAGGCTCCCGGCCGGTGCGTATCGGCAACGGAGCAGCCGGCCAGATGCAGCTCGACTCGTATGGCCAGATCATCGAGGCCGCCCACCTCTTCGCCCATGCCGGTGGCGAACTGACTGCCAGCAACGGCCAGTTCCTGCGGGAGGTGGCCGACATGGCTGCCACCGCATGGCGTCGGCCCGATCAGGGCATCTGGGAGATCCGCGACGAGCCGCGACACTTCGTCCACTCCAAACTCAACTGCTGGATGGCGCTCGACCGGGCGGTGAAGATGGCCCGGTCCGGATCCATCGACGGTGACGTCGATCAATGGGCTCGCGAACGAGACCTGTTGGCCGACTGGTTGCGGTCCGAGGGGTGCCCCGACGGTTGGTTCGTGCAGGCCGGCGGCCGGATGGTGGCCGACGCCGCCACCTTGTTGGTGCCGGCACTGGGGTTCATGGCTCCGAACGACCCGGTGGTACTCCGCACCCTCGACGTGGTCGATCGCGACCTCGGCCAGGGTGTGTTGTTGCACCGGTACCTCGACCCCGACGGCCTAGCCGGGCCGGAGGGGGCCTTTCTGTTGTGTTCGTTCTGGCTGGTCGACTGCCTCATCGCCGCCGGCCGCCTCGACGAGGCCGGCGAGCGTCTGGAAGCATTGCTGGCCCTGTCGAACGACGTGGGGCTGTTCGCCGAGATGGTCGACCCCGCCACCGGTGAGGCTCTGGGGAACACCCCGCAGGCCTTCACCCACATGGCCGTCGTCACCAGCAGCGAGATGCTCAC
>JBPCTQ010000235.1:0-8874 GCA_051011595.1 Acidimicrobiales bacterium | reverse complement strand
CCAGCTACGCCTTGCGATCACTGACCCAACGGCTGGGCGACGCCATCGACATCCACGGCCCCTCCGAGCCGGCCTGCCGCGGCGGCGTCCTCTCGTTCGTGCTGGCCGATGTCCACCCCCACGACGTGGCCCAGGTGCTCGACCAACAAAACGTCTGCGTGCGGGCCGGCCACCACTGCGCCAAACCGCTGATGCGGGTGCTCGGTGTCCCGGCCACCTCTCGGGCATCGTTGTACCTCTACAACGACGAAGCCGATGTCGACGCTCTGGTCGAAGGGCTCATCGAGGCCCGCGACCTGTTCGCCCTCTGACCCAGGAAACACTGACGATGCCCGGACTCGAAGACCTCTACCGAGAGATCATCCTCGATCACTACCGCAATCCTCGGAACCGGGGAGAGCTCGATGCCCCACCGGCTCGGCGCGCCGAAGGATTCAATCCGTTGTGTGGTGATGAGGTGGTCGTCTACGTCGATGTCGACGACGAGGGGACCATCACCGACATCAAGATCGGTGGCCAGGGGTGCTCCATCAGCCAGTCATCGGCGTCGATGATGTCGGCGGCGGTGGTGGGCAAACCGGTCGACGAGGCTCGCCACATCACCCGGGCGTTCAAGGCGATGATGTCGATCCACGAGAACGAGCTGGGTGGTGAATCGGCCGACGATCCCGTCGACGACGACACCGATGTCCGGCTTGGTGATCTCGAAGCCCTCCGAGGAGTGGTGAAGTTCCCGGTCCGGATCAAGTGCGCCACGCTCAGCTGGAACACACTCGAACAGGCCATCGACGCCCAAGCCTGAGTCAGGCCCCCTCGGCGGCCCAGGCGGCCACACCCTCACCCACTGTCGGGTAGTGCAGTTCGAAGCAACTGGCCGCCATCCGGTCGGCTGAGATGTTGGTGGAGTGGTGGAGCTTTTCGATACGGCGCCGGTGCACCCCACTGTCGTACCCGGCGCGGGCCAGCCATTCGAAGGGGCGAGCGGCCACGTGGGCGGCACGGAACGGCACGGTCGGCACCCGGTAGCGACCACCGAAGGCATCGAACATGCCGTCGACGATCTCCTCGATCGTGGTCGGCTCGGGTATGGCGCAGTGGACCAGGTCGTGGGGGTCGGTGTCGTCGACCAGGTACTCGATGTGGCGGACCACGTCGTCGAGGTGCACACAACTCTTCACCGTCTGGCGACCGCCCACGTAGAAGAACACCTTCCGATCGAGGATGCGTCGGAGTCGCTCGAAGTTGCCCTCATCACCGGGACCGAAGACGACACCGGGCCGAACGATGCGGATCCGACGCTGCTGGTCGGCCGCCGCCCACGTCCTGATCCGCTGTTCGGCCAGCGCTTTGGAACCGCCGTACGCGGTATCGGGGTCAACGGCGTCGACTTCGCTGCGACGGTGCTCGCCGGCCGCGAACACCATCATGGTGCTGGTGAAGATCACCGACGAGATACCCAGCCGGCCACACAGGTCGAGGACGTGGCCCGTTCCTTCGTCGTTCACGGCGTAGTACTCGTGGTGGTCGTATCCCGGTTCCTTGGCCAGCGCCGCCAGGTGAATACAGACCTCGAACCGGTGATCGCCGGGGACCAAGGTGATGGGCCGGCGCACGTCGACGGCGTGCCCCTGGCCCGGTTCGGCGGCGATGTCGAGGTTGACGACACGCCGGAATCGGCCCGAACGTTGCAGGTGAGCCACCAGCCGCTGACCAATGAAACCGGACCCGCCGGTCACCAGACAGTCAGTCGTTGCCATACGCATGCTCGACCATTGTGGTTGGCTCAGCCGGCGGCATCGTTCACCCGTCGCGCGAATTCCAGATCGAGTTCGGTGAGTCCACCGGCATCATGAGTGGTGATGGCGATCTCCACTCGGTCATAGACATTGGACCATTCGGGATGGTGGAAGAGCCGCTCCGCGATGAGGGCCACCCGGGTCATGAACCCGAACGCCTGCCCGAAGTCGTCGAAGCGGAACGAACGACGAAGCCGATCACCGTCGCGGGTCCACTGCTGCAGGGTCGAATCCTCGGCCAGGAGTCGATCGACCACCTGGTGATCGACGAGGACCGGTTCGGCCGCCATCTCAGGCCAACGGGTCGGCGAAGGGGTCCGCCGCCGCCTCGGTGGTGTTCTCGTCGGCCGCCCACTCGGCGTAGCCCGTGTCCTCAAGCTCTTGGGCCAGCTCGGGCCCGCCCGACTTCTGGATCACTCCCTTGGCCAGGACATGGACATGGTCGGGTCGGAGCTCGTCGAGCAATCGGCTGTAGTGGGTGATGACCAGCACACCCAGCTCGTCCTCCTCGGTGGCCGCCTCGATGCGGCGAGCGATCGTGCGCAGGCCATCGACGTCGAGCCCGGAGTCGAGCTCGTCGAGGATGGCGATCCGGGCGCCGAGCACACCGAGTTGCAGGGTCTCGTTGCGTTTCTGTTCTCCGCCGGACAGGTCGACGTTGAGCGACCGGTCGAGCAGTGCTCGATCGAAGTCGATTCGTTCGGCCTCTCGATCAACCAATGGGCGGACAGCCGACACGTCGCGCCCGCCGGCCCGGGCCGACGTCTCGAGCACATCGATGAGTCGCACCCCAGGTACCTCGACCGGGTACTGCATGGCGAGGAACAACCCCGCGGCGGCCCGCTGCCAGGTCTCGAGGGAGAGCAGATCGACGTCGTCGAGGCGAACCGATCCGGCGGTGATCTCATAGCCGGGTCGACCCATCAGGACATGGGACAACGTGGACTTCCCCGACCCGTTGGGACCCATCACGGCATGGACCTCACCACTACGCACCTCGAGATCGATACCTCGCAGCACGTCGACCCCGCCGGCCCGGGCACAGAGCCCTTCAACGACCAGTTCCGTCATCGGTGGTCCTCCCCGTCGATCGCGGCGTAGACCACGCCGTTCTCGACCTCGACTCGATAGGTGGGCACCGGTCGGGTGGCGGGCAGGGTGAGCGGATCACCGGTTTTCACGCAGAACAGGCTGCCGTGTTTCCAGCATTCGACCGTGAGATCGTCGGGATCGACCTCACCCTCGGCCAGGGAGATGTCGGCATGGGTGCACTCGTCGCCGATGGCGTAGAAGTCGTCGCCGATTCGGATCACGGCGATGCGATGCCCGTCGACGTCGATTCGAACGCTGGAATCGGGAGCCACGTCGTCAACCGGCAACAACTCGAGACGTTCGGTCATGACGAGTGCACTCCTTCGAGGCGGTCGGCGATGAGCGCGATGAGCTCGGCGGCCAGACCTTCATCGGGGAAGTCGGCCAGGACCTCCAGGAAGAACCCGGCCAGAATCAGGTGCTCGGCCTCCGCCGGCGGCACGCCGCGGGACTCGAGATAGAAACGCTGGTCCTCGTCGATGGGCCCGACAGTTGACGCATGGCTACACCGAACGTCGTTGTTCTCGATCTCGAGATTCGGGACCGACTCGGCCCATGCGGTCTCGGCCAGTTTGATGTTGCGATTGGTCTGGTAGGCAACGGTGCCCCGAGCGTCGGGGCGAACCCGGATCAGCCCGCTGTAGATGGACCGGGACTCGTCGTCGACGGCGCCCTTGAACAACAGCTCGCTGGTGGTGTCGGGGGCGGCGTGATCCTGGAAGGTCCGATAGTCGAGGATCTGGTCATCACCGCCGAGATAGGCAGCCGAGAGGTTGCCGGTGGCCCCCCGGCCGGCCAACACACAATCGGTGCGCATTCGGGCGTAGGCGCCGCCGAGCCCGGCCTGGTGCATGGTGAGGGTGCTCTGAGCTCCGACCCGAGCGTGTTGCTGGCCCAGTTGCCAGGTCTGGTTGCCCAGGAGCTGGGCGTCGACGTAGTGCAGACGAGCGGCGGCGTCGGCCTCGAGGTCGATGAAGGGCACCACCAGTGCCTCGTCGGTTCCGGAGCGGCGCCGTTCGACCACGGTGAGGTCGCTGTCGGCCCCGGCCCGTACCACCAGCATGGTGGCCACCAGTCGGCCGGGTTCGTCGACGATGTGGTCGATGACAACCGGGCCGTCCACGGTGGCCCCGGGCCGGGTTCGGATCAGGATCGGATCGCTGGTCAACGACTCGGCCAGCACACCGACGTATTCGTCGGCGTCCAACCGGTCGAACGGCGCGTTGGCCAGATCTCGGACCAGCACCACCTCGAGCCCGGCCGCCGTGGCTCCATCGTCCACACCGAGACCCACCACCCGCCCGTTGGCGATTTCGATCCTCGCCGCCGCGCCGGCCGGATCGATGACCGCCGGGGCGTCGGTTCGTTCGGCCGGGGTGGTGTATTTGGCCAGCTCCAGGCGGCCGATGGGGCTGTAGCGCCACACCTCGGACTCACCGTCGGGGACCTCCACCGTGGTCAGACGGTCCGCGGCATCACGACGACGGGCCACGAGCCAATCGGCCCCACCCAGCTCAGCGGTGATGACAGCATCGGGCAACAAGGACATGGAGACGATCAACTCGAGAAGGCGACGGGAGAATAAATCCTACCGCCATAGGGGAAATCGACCCTACGTGGGTCCCGTCACCGGCTCGTACACTCGGCCCGCATGGTTGGCTCCACCACGGTCCGATGGCACCCGGTCCCCGACGATCGGACGAGCAGTCCTTACATCCACCAGCTGGCAGCCGGTCTCACCGAGCTGGGTGTGACCATCGAGCCCCTGGGTCTGTCATCGGCCGTCCGCCACGACGATCCGGTTCACGTGCACTGGCCCGAGAACCTGTTGCGCACCGACGGATCCGTCACCCGCCGGGCGGCATCGGCCGTCTGGGCGGCCACGGTCCTGGCCGCCATCCGGAGCCGATCGACACCGGTTGTCTACACCGCCCACAACCTGGCGCCCCACGATGGCTTTCGCGGTCGCCTCGACCGCTCGGCCTACGGCGCCTTCCTGGCGGCCGTCGACGTGGTGATCTGTCATCAGGCGGCCGACCGCGACCGACTGGTCGAACGCTGGCCCGTGCTGGCCGGTTGCCGGTTCGAGACGATCGAGCACGGTCCACTGCTCCTCGGTCCGGCGCGAACCGAACCGCCGCCCCCGCCGACTCAGCTGGTCGCGCTGGGCCGAATCGCGCCCTACAAGCTGCTCGGTGAGCTCACCGCCGCGTGGCCCGAGGCCGGTGTCGAGGCCACCCTCCACATTGCGGGCGATTCGCTCGACGACGACCTGGCCGACCGACTGGCGACCGCCGACCAGGTCACGGTGGAGCCGGATCGAATCTCCGATGCCCGGTTTCATCACCTGCTGATCGGCGCCCATGCGGCCTTCGCCCTGCAACGCGACGGGCTCACCTCCGGCGCCGCCGTGGCCGCGCTCACCCACGGTGTTCCCGTCATCGTGAGCCCGGGTGCGCAGGCCGATGAGCTGCTGGCGCACTACGGAGCCGACTGGGTCCACGTGCTCACCACACCGTCTCCCTCGGAGGTGGCCGAGGCTGTCAGCTGGGCCGGGGCACCGAAACCGGGGCCGTCACCGGCGGGAGCGCACCGCGGCTGGCAGGAGATCGCAGCCGAAACGGCAGCCATCTACCGTTCGTTGTAGTCAGCGGCGAAAGAGCCGCTTCCAGAACGGCTGGCGGCGCTGTTCGGCGTCGACCTCGGCAATGATGCGAGGGCCCGCGGAGTTGACGATGTCTTCGGCCTCGTCGAGCAGCGCCGCGATGCTGTCGTCCTGGCCGAGGCTCTGGGGTTCGTCGGGGGTGGCCGGTGTGACCAGCGAACCATGGCGCCAGTCGACGTCGACCAGCCGGCGCTCGAACTTGGGGCAGTCGTCCGGACAACGCCACGGGGCCTCGGGTGCGAGGTCGAGGTCGCACTTCCTCACCGTGTCGCCGTTCGGGTACGACCGGCTCTCGAAGTATTTGCAGTCTTGCCGCATCGGCATAGCGATCAGTGTGCCAAATTCGGGCCGGGCGTTGGGGTCATGGCCGAATCAACTCTCGAGGGCGTCGCTGATCGCCCGGGTGACGCGCTCGCGTCCCGACACGGTGGCATCGGTGAGGTCGACGAACTCACCGGCCGACAACAAGGCGCTGAGGTCGAGGAATCGCCCACCCGCCTCCTCGGTGAGTGTCGCCTGCTCGGCCGTCACCGCATCGAGAAAGAAGCTGCCCCCCGGGGGTATCGAACGGACATCGGGATGGATCGGCATACCCACCACCAGCACCTCGACACCGTCGCCGACCAGCTCGGCGACCACATCACCCAGGCTGGTGATGATCTGGGCGCACCGCACCGGATCGGTCAAGAATCCCTCGTACTGCGTGCGGTCGGCGGCGCCCAGCTCCGGGTCGGGCTCGGAGCCGGTGACCCCGGTTCCTTGGCTCTCGGGCACGGTGGTCGCCCGGTGGGAACGCAGCACAGGACTGTCCTCGTACGTCGACTGGCCCGGCCCCACCAGCACCCGCTCGCGATCGATGTCGGCCAACACCGGGAGGGTGGCGAAGGCCTGGTTCTGCAATTGCACGGCCCGGTCCATCTTGGTGATCCGATTCTCGGTACAGCCCCGGAACCCATCGGCCGCACCCACACCGATGACCACACGAGACGGCGCTCGGCCCCGCCGCCGGAGCTGCTCCAGCCACGGGGACATCACCGTCGGGTACAACAGCGGCATCGACGCGTTCATCACCGTGGAACCAGTGGTCTCCGAGAGCAGCAACGGGTCGACCCCGCTCTTCATCTGACCGGTGCCGACCACCACGATGTCGAGGGCCCCGGCGGCTCGTAGCACCCGCTCGATCTCGATCACGTGCCCCAGGTGATCGGCGTGATACCACATCTCGGCCCCGACCGACGTGGGCACGTCGTACAGCCTGACCTGGTACCAGTCGGCGACGGCAACGGCCCGGCCGGTGATGCTCGTGGCGTTGCGCAGCTGTTGGTCGCTCGCCGACACGGCCCCGCTCGTACAGCGGTCCTGGAGTACCAGTCGATCTCGAATCTGGTCGCTCAGCGCCCGGGCGTCGGCGGTGCCCCGCCATGGAGCCAGTTCGGGTGAGGCCTGCACACGCCGGACCAGGTTCTCGAAACGGGTCACGGCCACGGTCATGTGCTCAGTCCAGATGGGCAGGTTCCCGCAGGCTTCGGTGGCGTCGTTGAGTGCGGCGAAGGCGCCGGCCATCAACGGGTGCACCCCGGGGTCGGGAACGGTGTCGATCAGCTGTCCCAACAGGGGCTCCCCCGCCTCACCTCCGGTACTGGTGGCCGGCGCCCCGCTGGTGGAAGTCGCGGTGGAGGTGGCCACGGTGGGATCAATCCCGGTGGATCCGAGATCGGTGTCGGTGGTTTCGGAGTCGGCACCACATGCGGCCGCGGCCAGCAGGAGCGTGATCAGCGGAGCCGCCCAGCGGCTCCACCGTCCACCGATCATGGATTCTGGGCCACGATCTCACAACTGTGGTGGGTCTTGTCGGCGCCGGCCCCGCCCAGGCATCGGTCGTGGCCCAGCTTGCCCGAGAGCGAGTCGGCGTCGGCCCCGCCGCGGAGCTCGTCGTCACCCGCGCCGCCGAACATCTTGTCGCGCCCGCCCTGCCCGTAGACAGTGTCGGATCCGTCGTAGCCCAACATCTTGTCGTTGCCCGGACCGCCGCGCAGCTCATCGTCACCGGCCCGGCCGACCACTCGGTCGGCGCCGGGGCCTCCGTCGACCAGGTCGTCCTGGAGCCCGCCGATCACGGTGTCGTCGCCGGCACCACCGAGCACCGTGTCGTCGGTCTGCCCACCGTTCACGTAGTCGTCGCCGTCGCCGGCATCGACCCAGTCGGCACCCGATCCCGAACAGATCACATCGTCGCCGGCCAGCCCTCGGATGGTGTCGCGACCCCCGAGCCCGACGATCACGTCGGGGCCGTTGGTTCCGGTGAGGTTGTCGTGGCCGGGGGTGCCAACGATGGTGGCGGCCAGTCCATGACACATCGGCGGTGGCGCCGCGTCACAGTCACTGCGGGGCCCCGAACCCACCGGTGAGCCGTCGGCGGCGTGTCCCAGCAGACCCAAGGCGTCACCTTGGGTGAGCTGCGTACCGATCTGATAGTGGTGATAGCAGCTGTGATCGACCGCGTTGTCGACCGCCATGTGGGTGTGGATTCCCATCGGAGTGGAGACGTGCCAACACGCACCTGACAACGCCCCCGGTGTGGCCACCGTTCGGCCCAGGCGCTGGCCGGTCTGCAGATGGTCACCTTCGGCCACGGCGACGTCGACCAGGTGGTGGTACAACACGCGCCCCACCACCGTGCCGTCGACGGTCACCTCCACGGTCACATATTCTCCGCCCGTACCGCCGCAGCTGCCGTCGGGATCCACCTCGACCACCTCGAGACCGAGCGACCCGGTGGCGTTGTCGACGTTGATCCGCACCGGGGCATCAACCGCGAACACATCCATGGCCCAGTCGTAGCTGCCGCGGTGATGCTCCCAGGGAGCCGTCCCGAAGTTGTTGGCCCATTGCCCGTCGAAGGGCATACGAACGGTGGCCTGCTCCGACGGTGCCGCACCGGCGGGAGCCGGGACCAGCACCAGAGCAGTCAGCATCAGCAGGACGGTTGTCAGAATCGGCAACCAACGTCGCATTGTGGGACACACCTCAGGGGTCACAGCTCGGGCCACCCGCGCCATCGAAGCACCCACCCGCTTCGAACACGGGGACCCTATCGTCGACATCCCCGCTTGCCATCTTGAACGCGGATTCTCACCGCCGGGCGGTCAGCCGACCGAACCCTCCATCTGCAGCTCGATCAGACGGCTCCATTCCACGGCGTATTCCATGGGCAGCGTGCGGGTGATCGGTTCGATGAACCCGTTCACCACCATGCTCATCGCCTGTTCTTCGCTGAGGCCCCGGCTCATCAGATAGAAGAGCTGGTCGTCGGCCACCTTC
>JBPCTQ010000234.1:0-4812 GCA_051011595.1 Acidimicrobiales bacterium | reverse complement strand
CCCTCGGGGAGCAGTGCGCCGGTGTGGTACATGGCCCGGGCGCCCATGATGGCGAAGTTCTGTGACTGCAGACGGCCGATCTCGGCCACCAGATCGCGGTGGGCGATGACGGGGACGTCTCCCGACGCCACGTCGGCCGGGTCGACGAAGGCGGCGGCACCGAAGACGTGATCGCCGTGGTCGTGGGTGTAGATGAGGGCCTTGACCGGCTTGTCGCAGATCTCCCGGAAGGCGAGCATCGCCTTCTCGGCGGTGTCGACCACGGTCATGGCGTCGATCACGATCACGCCATCGTCGCCTTCCACGAACGTGGTGTTGGCCGGGTCGAAGCCTCGGGCGTTGTACACGTTCTCGGACACCTGCTCGATGGCGGGGGAGAAGGTAGGGGCCAGCTCCGTGAGGTCGGGATGGATGTCGGGGTGGGGGGACTCCCACGCGTCGTTGCGGAGATCGCCCAGGCCGTTGACGAGACGGAGCTGTTCGAGAGAGAGGACTTCGGGAGCGAAGGGCATGGCCGGATGGTATGACCCGGGTCCGGTCGGCGCTCGGTGTCAGCCCGTCTCGTACACGAAGTTGGCCAGGTCGGGTTGCTCGGCGGCGACGAGCAGCTCGTCGACCGCTTCGGGCAGGCCGAGCACGTAGTGGTCGAGGAAGGCGATGGTGGCTGGATGCACCAGCTCGTCAGTGCCGGGGGCCTTGGGTTCGAAGCCGTCGTCGGTGTCCTCGAAGGGACCGGCGTGGCCGCCGCCCAGGAGCGTGGTGAAGAACTTGGGTGCACCGAGCAGGGCGTAGGTCTCCTGGGCTCCGGCGTACGGCACGAGGGGGTCGGCGTCGCCGTGCAGCAGGTACACCGGCTGATCGGTCGGTGCTTCGAACGTGCCGTTGTCGGGGCTGGTGAACCGGGCGCCGGCCATCACGATGGCGGCCCGGAAACGAGGGTCTCGGTCGAGGTCGTTGACGGCAGCTTCGTAGGTGGTGGCGCCGCCGGCCGACAGTCCGCCGGTGGCGACCCGGTCGGCGTCGAAGCGGCCGGCCAGCTCACTGGAGGCGTCGTCGTTCTGGGCCAGCAGCTGATCGAGCAGGAAGCTGACATCGTCGTCCTGGTTGGGTACGTCGTGCACGTTGCCGAATGACCCCTGGGCGGTGTCGTTACTGAGCGGAAAGGCCGGCGCAGCCACCGCGTAGCCGGCCTCGGCCCAGGCGGTGTGGAGGTCCTCGAACTTGTTGGGGTGACCGGCCATGCCGTGGCTGAAGATCACCAGGGGAGCGGGTTCGTCGGTGTCGGGCAGGTAGAGCCAGGTGTCGAGGGTGCGAGTGTCGATCTCGGGGCCACCGGGGCTCTCGGGAGTGGATCGCGAGTCGTCGACGAACGTGAGTTGGGTGGTGGTGAAGGTATACGGACGGGCCGCTCGTGGATCGGGTGTGGTGGTGGTCGTCGGGGCCTCGGTGGTTGGGGCAACAACGGTGGTGGAGGGGGCGACGACAGCAGTGGATGTCGTGCTCGCCGAGGCGGCCGATGTTTCGTCATCGTCGCTGCCACAACCGGCGACGACGAGCAGGGCGGCCAGGCCGACGGCGGGTACAGAACGGCGATTCATGGCCCGAGCGTAGCCGTGGGGTGGTGACGTCTTCAGATGTCTCCACACGATCTCCTGCTCATCCCCAAGACCGAAACGGCCATCCAGCGTTGACTGAGGTCGAGGGCTCGAGATGCGGGCTCCACCAAGGAGAATCGACATGACCACCACCACGACAACCACAACCGTTCGCAACGGCGTCCCCACCGACAAACTGTTCGGCGCCATCAACAAGACGGGCGAGCAGCCCGAACTGGCCCAATTTCGCTTCACCGCCCGCAATCGCTGGGTCGACGGCACGGCCAGCACATCGACGATGACCGACTGGTACGGCCTGAGCGCCAACCACGACTACGCCACGCCGTACGAGGCCACGGCCGATCACCCCACGCTGGGCGACAACCGTGGTCCGAGCCCCCAGGAATACGTCCTGCACGCCCTGGCGGCCTGTGTCACGGGCGGCATCGTCACCGGGGCCGCGGCCCGCAAAATCGAGCTCGAGTCGATCGAGTCGGTGGTGGAAGGCGACATCGACGTACGCGGTGTGCTCGGGGTCAGCGATCACGTCCGCAACGGCTTCAGCGCCATCCGCTGCCGGTTCACGGTGAAGGGCGATGCCCCGGCCGAGACGCTCGAAGCGCTGGTCGAAGCGGGCCAGCGCTTCTCGGCCGTCTACGACATGCTCACCGCCAACACGCCGGTGGAGATCGAGGCCGCGGTGTGACCCGCTCACCGTCGGGGGCGGCGGCTACTACGGTCGCAGGTGTGGAACCGGTCCGAGAGACCCTTCGGATGTACCACCAGCCGAGCGACGCCGCCGCCCTCGACTGGCCGTGGGTCGAGGATCAGCTCACCACGGCCGGCACCTACTGGGTGGTCGGCGTGGGTGGCACCCATCCTCATCCCCGGCCGGTGTGGGGCATCTGGGAGGCGCGGCGGCTGCATCTCAGTATCGGCAGCCCGGTGGTGAGCCGGCTGGTGGAGCAGGACCCGGCGGTCACCGTTCATCTCGACAGCGGGACCGACGTGGTGATCGTGGAGGGAAGGGTCACCGGCTCCGCCGACGAAGCCGACCTGGTCGAGCGCTACGACACCAAGTACACCTGGACCTACACGGTCGACGAATACGGGCCGCTCACCACCGTGGAACCCTCGCTGGTGCTGGCCTGGCGCTCGGATGGATGGGCCGGCCGCGACGGGTTTCGTCAGACCGGTCGTTGGCGATTCTGAGCCGGAACCGGCTCGATGGTCTCTAGTTTTGTCGGCATGAGTAGCGCGGCCATCGTGGCCAACGGTCTGGTCAAACGGTACGGCGCCGTCACCGCGCTGGGCGGGCTCGACCTGGAGGTGCCCGAAGGCACCGTTCTGGGCCTGCTCGGGCCCAACGGCGCCGGCAAGACCACGGCGGTTTCGATCCTGACCACGCTGGTGGAGCCCGACGAGGGGGAGGCCACGGTGGCGGGGGTGGATCTGCGAACCCAGCCCAACGAGGTCCGTCGGCGGATCGGCCTGGCCGGCCAGTACGCAGCCGTCGACGAGGTCCTCACCGGATTCGAGAACCTCGACATGATCGGGCGCCTGTACCGGCTGGGTCGTTCTCCGGCCCGGAGGCGGGCCCGCGAGCTGCTCGAGCGTTTCGATCTGATCGACGCCGCCGATCGGCCGGTCAAGACCTACTCGGGTGGAATGCGTCGCCGGCTCGATCTGGCCGGTGCGCTGGTGGCCGAGCCGCCCGTGCTCTTTCTCGACGAACCAACCACCGGTCTCGACCCTCGGAGCCGCATCGAACTGTGGGGCATCATCCGCGAGCTGGTGGGGCGAGGGACCACGCTGTTGTTGACGACCCAGTACCTGGAGGAGGCCGATCAGCTGGCCGACGACATCGTGGTGATCGATCACGGCCTGGCCATTGCTCGGGGTACGGCCGACGAGCTCAAGGCCGGCGTCGGCGGCGAGCGCATCGAGGTGATCGTGGGCGACGCCGGCCAGATCGCCGAGACCGTCGAGGTGCTGGGTCATCACGCGGTGGGTGAGGTCGAACACGATGTCGCGACTCGCCGAGTCCTGGTGCCGGTCAGCGGCGGCGCCGACGTGTTGGGTAAGGCCCTGGCCGAACTGCGTGATCACGGCATCGTCGTGGCCGAGATCGGCCTGCGGCTGCCGACCCTCGACGACGTGTTTCTCACTCTCACGGGCGCCCATATCGAAGGTGACGACACCGCGAGCGGCGAGGAGGACGAGTCGTGAAGGCTGTCCGGCTGGCTTTGGCCGACTCGCTGGTCATCGCCAAACGCAACTCGATCAAGATCGTCCGCGTGCCCGACGTGCTGGTGTTCGTGCTGGCGTCGCCGATCATGTTCGTCCTGCTGTTCGGCTACGTGTTCGGCAACTCCATCGAGGTCGAGGGCACCAGCTATCGCGAGTTCCTCATTGCCGGGGTGTTCGCCCAGACCGTCGTGTTCGGCGCCATCTTCACCGGCACCGGCCTGGCCGACGACATGCAGAAGGGCATCATGGACCGCTTCCGGTCGTTGCCGATGTCGCGCTCGGCCGTGCTGACCGGCCGCACGCTGAGCGACGTGATCTACAACGTGTGCTCCATGATCGCGATGGCCATCACCGGTCTGATCGTCGGGTGGCGCATCCGAGGTTCGTTCGTCGACGCACTGATGGGTTTCGCGCTGTTGTTGGTGTTCGCCTACGCGGTGTCGTGGATCATGGCCTACATCGCCTTGTTGGTGCCGAGCGTGGAGGTCATCAACAACGCGGCCTTCATGGTGATCTTCCCGCTGACCTTCGTGGCCAACACGTTCGTGCCGGCGGAGAACCTGCCCGGTCCGCTGCAGACCTTCGCCGAATGGAATCCGGTGTCGACGGTGACCCAGGCGGCCCGTGAATTGTTCGGCAACATTCCGGCCGGTGCCCCCGAACCCGAGGCGTGGCCGCTGCAGAACCCGGTGGTGTACACCCTGATCTGGGTGGTGATCACCATCGGCGTGTTCGCCCCGCTGTCCATCCGTCGGTACAAGAGCGCCGGCAAGCGCTGAGGACCGGCACGCGCCGTTCGGCCGGGGTAGCGTCGGCCCATGGCATCCCTGAGTGGCCGTGTCGCCAACTTCATGAGTCGCCATCTGCCCGCGCTGGGCCGGTGGGGGACCAACCGTCAGATCAAGCAGTTCCGATCGAGCGACGGTGAGAAGGGCAACAAGTTCATGGGCAAGCCGGTGTTCGTGCT
>JBPCTQ010000233.1:0-22476 GCA_051011595.1 Acidimicrobiales bacterium | reverse complement strand
GGCGGCTGTGGGTAGTCGGCGGCGTAGGCCGCGGTCTGGCCCACCGGGGCAGGCTGGCCGGCCGGGGCCGCGTAGGACGCTTGGTCGGTGGCCGGCACCGGCACCTGCACGGTGGCAGGGGCCGCCGGTGCGCCGACCGCGGGAGCGGCGGCCACGGGCGGGGATTCAGCGGCCGGGAACGAGGCCGGTGCGGCGGTCGGGGCGAAGGCCTCCTCGGCCACACCGGGGCTGACATCGTCGGATGGCGCCGCATCGACCACCGGCACACTGCCGCCGCCGGCCCGGGTCGGACCCATCTCCACCTCGCGGGTGAAGTACACACCGGCCACCCGGTCGATCATCTCTTCGTCGAGTACCCGAGGCAGCCCCTCGTACTCGCAGATCCCGAGCAGCAGTTCACAGAAGTCGACGGCGATGTACGGCCGGAGGTCGCCGATGTTCTCCCGTGCCACCCGCCGCATGTGCAGCCCGGCCTCGGCCGAGGCCTGGATGCCGTTCGCCTTGGCCACTCGGGCCAGGATCCAGGTGAAGGCATCGTCGCTGATCGGGCCCACGAACACCTTGTTCCGCAGACGACGGAGGAACGCATCGTCACCCAGGGAGTTGGGGTCGAGGTTGGTCGAGAACACCAACTTGGCTTCGAAGGGGATGGTGAACTTGAAGCCGTAGGACAAGGTCAGGAAGTCGATGCCGCGCGACAGCGGCACGATCCAGCGGTTGAGCAGCTCGTCCGGTGTCACCATCTGGCGGCCGAAGTCGTCGATCACCAGCAGGCCGTTGTTGGCCTTCATCTGGATGGGCGCCTGGTAGAGCCCGGCGTTCACGTCGTAGTCGAGGCCCAGCATGCTCATGTTGAGCTCGCCACCCACGATGATGATCGGCCGGCGACAGATCACCCATCGGGGGTCCATCTCCATCGGCTGTTCGTCAGCGGCTTCGTGGACGGCGGGGTCGTAGAGCGAGATCACCTGGCCGTCGACCTCGACGGCTCGAGGCACCAGGATCCAGTCCTCGTGCACGCGGATCATACGTTCGGCGAGGCTGGTCTTGCCGGTGCCGGGCGGGCCGTAGAGGAAGATGGCGCCGTCGTTCATGAAGGCCGGGCCCAGCTGGTCCAGCAGCTCGTCGGCCACCACCAGGTCCTGGAACGCGTGGCGGATGCCCTCGCGGTTCAGCGAGAGGTCGGCGTGCTGGGCATTGACCACTCGCACGTACTCCTCGAGCGGGACCGGCACATAGCTCGCGTAGGTCGACTGCTGCATCCGCTCCACAGCAGTGGTGCGGCCCAGTTCGGTGAGACCGATGCGGTAGTCGCGGCCGTCGAGGCCGTGGTACTCGAGCATCGTCTTGTCGCGCAGGTCGTCGGCCAGGCTTCTGGCCACCGGGAGGCTCACACCGAGCTGTTCGGCGATGGTCCGGATCGGCGCCTCGCGCTCGATCAGCAGACGGCGCATGAACAGGTCCTCGACCAGCGGTCGGGGTACCCCGAGATCTTCGATCTCGATGGGAGCTCGGAGTCCGCGATCGGGCTGTGTGGGATTCGGCGCTACCGACATATGCGGTTCTATCGGCGCGCCACACCCCCCGACTGAGCGAATGTTGTCGATGAACTCGGCCGGAGTTGTTGTCGGTTTCAGCCCGAAAGGTCGGTGTAGGCCGGTTTGATCACGTGATTGATGAGTTCCAAGCGCTCGTCGAAGGGCAAGAACGCACTCTTCATGGCGTTGATGGTGATCCAGCGCAGGTCGTCGAGGTCGTAGTCGAAATGGTCGATCAGAGCCTGGAACTCGCTCGACATGGACACGTTGCTCATGAGCCGATTGTCGGTGTTGACCGTGATCCGGAAGCGCAGCTCTTTCAACAGACCAATGGGGTGGTCGGCCACCGTGTCGCACACGCCGGTGTGCACGTTGGACGTGGGGCACAACTCGAGGGGAATACGACGGTCGCGCACGAACGCAGCCAGCCGACCGAGGTTGGCGTCGGCGTCGGTGCCGTCGATGTCGTCGACGATGCGCACACCGTGGCCCAACCGCTCGGCACCGCAGTACTGGATGGCCTCCCAGATCGAGGCCGGACCGAACGCCTCGCCGGCGTGAATGGTGAGATGGAAGTTCTCCCGATGGCAGTACTGGAAGGCGTCAAGATGGCGGGTTGGCGGATACCCCGCTTCGGCGCCGGCGATGTCGAAGCCGACCACCCGGTTGTCGCGATGGCGAACGGCCAGCTCGGCGATCTCGAGCGACCGAGCCGCCGTACGCATGGCGGTGCACAGGGTGCGGACGGTGATCCCCTGGCTGTCGCCCACCGCGAATCCTCGTTGCACGGCGTCGACCACCTCGTCGAGGCTGAGGCCTCCCCCGATGTGGAGCTCGGGGGCGAAACGCAATTCGGCGTACACCACCCCATCGGCCGCCAGGTCTTCGGCCGCCTCGGCGGCGACTCGTTCCAGCGCCTCGGGATTCTGCATGACCGCCACCGTGTGCGCGAACGTCTCCAGGTACAGCGGTAGGTCACGACGGTTGGCGCCCCGGTGGAACCAGTCACGCAGGTCGTCAGGGTCGGTGGTGGGCAGATCCTTGTAGCCCTGCTCGGCGGCCAGCTCGATGATGGTTTCGACCCGGAGCCCACCGTCGAGATGATCGTGGAGCAACACCTTCGGGGCCGCGGCCACCTGATCGGGTGTTGGTTGCTGGTGCGTGTTCGCCATGTGCCATCCTACCGCCGCTCGGAGATCTCGACGCCGAGCGGCCATACCGCCTCGACCCCGTCGCGCGCCGAGCGTTCGGTCCGGTCCGCAGCGGAGTGGGCAAACAACGATTGATCGGGCACGTCCAGCTCACCGGGCTCGAGATCGAGCAGCTGCGCAACCCGATCGCGACGGTCGACCACGTCGACCGTGGGATCTCCGATCACCAGCTCGGCGGAGCGCAGGCCGAAGACGGCGGCCGCGGCAGTGCCTTCGGCCTCGGACCCCGCCACGGCCCGGATGTGTTCACGGGTGGCGTCGACGGGATCAACCGGTGAAGGAACGTGCCACTCCGCGAACATGTCGGCCCCGGCCGACTCCAGATCGACGCGCCGAACGAAGAGCACCCGGGGTATGGCGATGAGCCTGGGAACGATCCGGGTGTCGAGCAGCCAACACAACTCGAAGGGCCGAACGAGCGACAGCCGGTAGCGAGCGCCGGGATCGACCTCGACGGCCTGCTCGAGGTGTCGACTCAGCCCGTCCGGGTGCGCCGTGGCGCTGTCGACCGGAAACAAGCGTTCGACCCGGTTGTCGATGACGTCGTTGGAAGCCAACCAGGCACCCGCCCGCGACGCATCGGCGAACACCGAGTGCACCACCAACACCAGGTTGTCGACGATGGGTTCGGCGTCGGGCGAACGACCCGACGCCTCGGCCAGCATGCCCGGACCCCAGATCGCGGTCAGGCGGTCGGCCACGTGCGAGCTGGTGTAACGAACGGGGAAGGTGTCGGCACTGACGGCGGGCCGAACCGGCCCATCGAGGCGGGCGTGGGCATCGGCCACCACCCGGTCGGCGATCTCGGCGTTGTTGGTGCTGCGCTGTCGTGCCACCCGCACGACCGACCGGTCGATCGGCGTGCGGGGCAGTCCGGCGAAGTCGAAGATGCGGTCGACCACGCGCTGCGGATCGTCCTCCACGTGCTCGTAGGTGACGTCGAGCACATCGTCGCCCGTGACGGCGGCGAACTCCCGGAAGTGGCGGGTGGCAACCAGCACCGACCGGATGCGAGTCAGCACTTCGGAGGGGTCGATGTCGAGCTCGGAGTCCTGGTGTGTGTGCGAAGACGTCCATGCCCCGGTGCGCGACGCAATGGTGAACGAGACGGCCTGGGCCAGGAGATCCTGGCGTTGGATCACCACCAGCTTGCGGTTGGGGAACACGGTGTCGAGCACACCGGTCTCGGCCAGCACGAACAGCTGGTGCCACCCGATCTTGAAGATCGGTGGGCTGCCTCCCTGGCGGGTTATCCGGGGGCGCAGGTTGCGGGCGTAGGAGACCAGTGTCCGCTCGTTGAGATCCCACCGTTCGAGGTGCCGGGCCACGAACGGGGGGTTGAACGCCTCGTGGGCCCGCCCGAGCAGTTGTGTCGAGCGCAGCAGCTCGGCCAGGTAGTTCGACCCCGACCGGTTGGTGAAACACAACAGCAGCGCCGGTTCAGGGGCGCGCCGAGGCACCACATCATCGGTCGGAAGCCCCTGCTCGCCGAAGATTTCGAGATATTGCCCTCGAAGCTGCTCGATCGTCATACGGCCTGCGAGAACCTATCGTCCCAGCGGCGCACGCGCGCCACCACGGGGCAAAGGCTCAGCAGGCGGTGAGGAAGTGCTCGTCGATCACGTCGCGGGCGGCATCGACCTCATCGCCGGTGCCACTGGCCATGGTGTCGAGCGCGGCCTTGACCTCGGCCGGGAGCTCGTCGCCGGCGAGTTCGGCGATGCGGGCGGCCGCCGTGGCCGAGTCCCCTTCGTTCAACTGGAGCTCACCCCAACTCCCACACACCAGTGAATTGACGTCAGCGGCGGAAAGATCCTCGTCGAGCCGCTCGGACAGGGCCTCGCAGCTTCCCGGGGCGCCCCGGTCGCAGTCGGCCTGTAGATCGGAGATGGCGTCGGGTATGGCCCGGCCGGCGCCTTCGGAAGTGGCCTGGTCGGTGTCGCTGCCACCCGAGCTGCATGCCCCGAGGACGAACAAGGCCGTCACGAGCGCGGTACGGAGAGTGTGTGACGAAGTCATGGTGGCCTATCGGCCACCGGGTCGCCTTCGTGAACGATGCCGATCAGGGGCCGTCGGGACGGTCCCGGGTGTCGAACGACTGCTGCAGCCGTATGGCCAATCGCATCAACTGGTCGACGCTGGCCTCGGTCTGTTCCATCATCGACGCGAACGCTCCACTCGGTGTGCTGGGCATTCGTTCCCGCAACTGGGCCAGCTCGGTGCCCACCGAGGCCACCGCGTCGTCGACATCGCGGGCGAACTGGGCCGCACCGGAATTCTCCATGTGGCGTTGTGTCCGTTCGATGACCTCGGTCACTGCTTCGAGCCGCCGGGCCACAGCTCGGAGATCGTGGACACCGACGCGAAGCGCCTCGAGCGTGTCGGGCAGAACCCGCAGCTCATCCCGCAAGCGGACGATCCAGCGCTCCTCGGACATGGTTCCAGCATCGCGCTCGCCGAGCACCGATGCGACCGACTGGCCAAGGTCAGGCCCGGGCCCGCCCATTGGCTACGGTGCCGGGCATGGCCCGCGGCACCAGGAGGAAGTGGGACGCCGTCGGAATCGGTGTCATCTGCCTGCTGTTCGGGGCCGGCGCCGCCGGGGCTGCGTTGGCCGGCGACACCGAGCGGATCGGCGACTACTGGGCCGGCGCCACCGTCACCGGCGGCCAAGCCGACGTCGTCGAAGCGATCGACTACGACTTCGGGGTCCAGGCCCGCCACGGGATCTTCCGCGATGTTCCGGACCTCGACCCCGACGCGCCGATCAGCGTGATGTCACCCACCGCACCCGATCAGTTCACCGCCCGGCGCCACGACGACGGCACCCGACTCCAGATCGGCGACCCCAACCGCACCATCCGCAACCGCCATCGCTACACCATCACCTATCCCCTCTCCACCCTGGTGGTGGCCAACACGGTGAGCTGGAACGCAGTGGGTTCGAGCTGGGAGGTCGGCATCGGCCAGGCCGAGATCCACCTGGTGGCCGACCGGGAGCTCACGGATGTGCGCTGCTTCGTGGGAGCCGAAGGGTCCGATGAGCGATGCGGCGACGATCAGGTCACCCAGATCGGCCCGGGTCACCTGATGCTCGAGACCGGGAGTGTCGACGCGGGTACGGGTTACACCATCACCGCAGCCATGGGGACCGATGTGATCGAGGCGGTGGCCCCCGTCGCTCCCACCGGAGGGGCCGACGACCCCGGCACCGGTTGGCTTTCTCCGGCGCTGGCGGCGACAGGGGCGGCGCTGCTCGGAGTTGTTGCCCTGGAGCGGCCGCTCCGACGCCGGGGCGAGGAACAGGTTTGGGTCGGGGGCGGGGCCGACGTGGCCTTCGGCCCCGGACCAACAGTGGTGCCCGAAGTACGAACCGTCGACCACCGCGAGCTCGAGGAGATGTCGGCCACCGAGTTCGCGCCGCCCCGGGGAATCAGCGCGGCCATCGGCGGCATCATCCACGCCGAGAAGGTGAACAGTGACCACAAGATGGCGTGGATGGTCGAAGCGGGGATCCGCGACGAGATCGAGATCGAGGGAGCCGGCGACGACCTGCGGATCAAACGCGGGCCGGCATCACCCCCTCCGAGTGTCTCCAACATCTTGGCCACCATGTTCGACGGTCGTTCGCAGATTCCGCTCGAGTCCTACGACGAGGAGTTCGCCGAGGGTTGGTCCGAGTTGGGCACACAACTCGATGACTGGCGCGACACCAGCGATCTGTGGGTGCCCACCGGCCGATCCCGTCAACGGCGCTGGCGGGGCTGGGCCGTGCTGCCGCTACTGGCCGGCCTGGCGCTCATGGCCATCGGTGCGGTGATGGCCAACCGCAGCGGCGCGCCATGGCTGGTGATGGTCGCCGTCGGCGGACTGCTGGCCGGTGGAGCCGCCGCCGTCTTCGTCCGCAGTCATGAGCTGCTCGTGCGCTCACCCCGTGGGTCTGGCCTGTGGGTGCAGATCGAGTCGTTCCGCCGCTTCATCGCCGACTCCGAGGCCCGTCACGCCAAGATGGCGGCCGAGATGGGTGTGCTCCGTGAGTACACGGCTTGGGCGGTCTCCCTCGGTGAGCTCGATCATTGGACCGACACGGTGGAGGCGGCCGGCCTGGAACGCGACCACCCGGGGTTGGGGCGCGATCTGGCCGTCATCGCCGCCACACCCGCCCTGCGGTCGGCGGTGAAGTCCGCATCCACCGCCCCATCGAGCAGCGGTTCGTCGGGCGGCAGTTTCGGCGGCAGCGTCGGCGGCGGCGGTGGGGGGGGCGGCGGCGGCTCGTGGTGATCGGGACGTTCAGCCGCCGTTGAGCGCCAGCACCGCGGCGTGCACGTCGCCGATGTCCGCGAAGTCGACAGTGACGAAGTTGGCCGGCGTGTCGTGGAACTGTTCACACTCGGCCAAGCGGTCACTCAGCAGCGGGTCGAAGTTGACCTGCTGGGCCAGCGCGGGTGAGCCGAAGACATCGGTCAAGAAGTGATTGAGGATGAACAGCGGGTTGGTGGTGCTCCCCCGGTTGGGCGCACAGCTGAAGTCGGCGGGCACGGAATTGTCGAAGTGAGTCTCGAAGGCGTGGTCCCACACGTTCAACAACCATGGATACGCAGGGTCGACGGCGCGATCCTGCAACACGACCAGTCGTCGACCGTCGGCCACCATGGCGGCCAACGTCGGCCACGGTTGTCCGGCCACGGGAACGTAGGCGTGCTGGTCGAGCCCCGACTCGGCGAAGGCGGCCGCCGTGAGGTCGTGGCCGAGGTAGCTCTCGATGATGAGGATCACCACCTCGTCGGGATTGGCATCGAGAAACCCGGCGATCTCGGACAGCCCGTCGGCCAGGGGTTGTTGACCCAGCGCGCAGATGGTGTGGCACAGGTAGGCCGCATCGGGGTCGACGCCGGGCACCTGGATGGCGCCCAAGATGTTGGTGTCGCCGGCCCGATGGGTGTCGAGCATGAGCGCCCGGACACCGGATTCGAGCTGTGCGGGCACATCGTCGTTGTGGTTGGGGCCGATCCAGCCGTCGGCTGCACTCGACATGGCGTTGTGGGTGGTGACGTACCGAACCTCGTCGAACCGGCGGGCGCACAACCCGACCAGGCCGTTGCATCCGACCAGGTCGACATCGACCCGTTCGAGTACGACCGTGCCGTCTCCGGCGGCCAGCACCGTGATCTGTTGGGAACCAGCCGCCAGCCCGCCCGCGGGAAAGGTGGCGGTCCACGGTGCCGCGGTCATCCGGACCAGAGAGGGTTGGTCGAGACCGTCGGCCCACACCTCGACCCACTCCTGATCGAGGTCGGTGACCTCCACCGTGATGGTGACGGTGCCGGCACCGACGTCCTGGGCCACCGACACGATCAGTTCGGGCACCGGCTCACCGACTGCGGGCAGCGGGTAGACACAGCCCGCGGCACCGACCAGCACAACGCTCAGCAGGGTCATCAACCGGGTCACCATCGTCGGCCAGTGTGGCAGGGCAGCGCGGACCTGCCCAGCACGATGGGCCTCACTGCCGATCGGCCGCTATCTTCGGCCGTCGGTCGGACGACCACGCCCGACCCGAGAAGGGGGAACCATGGGCCGTTGGAGCCGCGAAGAGATCGAAGAAGCGTTCGACGTCTACCAGCAGGCGGCGCTGAAGGGTGGCACGACCGGAGACTGGAACGACTGGGCCGACCGCTTCACCGAAGACGCCACCTACATCGAACACCTCTACGGCCAGCTCGGCGGACGCGAAGCAATCCGCACCTGGATCCACGCCACCATGAAGGTGTCGCCGGCCGACGAGATGAGCTACTTCCCGATCGAGTGGTACATGATCGACGAAGACAAGGGCTGGGTCGTCTGCCAGGTGTGGAACCGGATGGACGACCCCGGCGACGGCTCGCTCCACCAGGCCTACAACTTCACGCTGCTCAAGTACGCGGGCCAGGGCCTGTGGAGCTATGAGGAAGACATCTACAACCCGCACCACTTCGGCACCATGGTGACCGCCTGGATGGACAAGAAACAGGCGTTGGCCGACGGGTGAGGGCGACGTCATGAGCTCGCGCCGCATCGACTACGCCGGCAGCGTGCACGACGAGCAGGAGATCGCAGCGGTCGTCGAGGTGTTGCGGGGCGGCGCCACCGCCCTGCGCATCGGGCCCAACGTCAAGGAGATGGAACGGCTGGTGGCCGACCGCTTCGGCAAGGCCCGGGGGGTGATGGTCAACTCGGGTTCGTCAGCGCTGTACCTGGCCATCGAATTGCTGGAGCCGAGTGCGGGCGACGAGATCATCACCAGCTCGGTCACGTTCTCGACCGACATCGCTCCGATGGCCCGGGCCGGCATCGAGCCGGTGTTCGTCGACGTCACCCCCGACACCTTCCAGATCGACGTCGACCAGATCGAAGCGGCCATCGGCCCCCGCACCACCGCCATCCTCACCCCCAACCTCATCGGCAACTGCCCCGACTGGGACCACATCCGGACCATTGCCGACCGTCACGATCTGGTGGTGATCGAGGACTCGTGCGACTGCCTGGGGGCCACGCTACGAGGCACCCCGACCGGCCTACGGGCCGACATGAGCCTCACCAGCTTCGCGCTGTCGCACATCATCACCGCGGCGGGCACGGGGGGCATGATCTGCCTCGACGACGAGGCACTCATCGACCGGGCCCTGTTGTTGCGGCGGTGGGGGCGGCGCAGTGAGGTGAAGCTGTTCGGCAGCCGGAAGGGCGAACGACGCTTCTTCTCCGAGCTGCCCGACGGAACCGAATACGACGACCTGTTCATCTTCGACGAGTTGGGGTGGAATTTCGAACCCTCCGAGCTGTCGGCCGCCTTCGGTGTGGTGCAGATGGCGAAGCTCGACGAGAACCTGCGTCGACGAAACCGCAACTACGACTTGCTGTCGGAGTGGTTCGGGCAACACCCCGACGTGTTCACCCTGGCCCGCACCACACCCGAGGTGGAGACGGCCTGGCATCTCTTCCCGGTCTTGATCCGCCCCGAGTCGGGTGTTCGCCGGGCCGACTTCCAACACCACATGGAGTCGCACGGCATCGACACCCGCATGGTGTGGACCGGCAACGCCATACGCCAACCGGCGTTTCGCGACATCGCCCATCGCGTCGCCGACGGCGGGCTTCCCAATGCCGACCGGGTCATGGACCAGGGGCTGATCCTGCCGTCGAATCACGGTCTCGGCGACGACGACATGGCCTACATCTGCGAAACCGCCCAAGCTTTCCTCGACGCCCGCTGAACGAGCAACTGATGTGGGCGATGGTCCGTCAGCGGCGGTGCGGTGGGAATCGTACGGTCGCGATGTGCGCCGACCCGTCAGGCAACATGACCTGCAATTGCCGGCACCCTCTCCAGCCCGGCCGGGTCGGCCATTCGATGCGGTACTGCCCATCGGCTCGTTGACGGACCCGACCAGGGACCGGAACATCGGGCTTGAGTGAGTACCCGTACCGACAGTGCACCCGGCGGCTCACAACGGTGGCACCAGTTCCGTACGCCGGCGGTCCGCCCTCGACGGAGAATCGCACCATGATCGATCGGCCCGGCCGATAGATCCGACCCGGGTCATCGAGCGGACGCCCGAAGGTAGCGTCACGACCACACGAGGGCCTCTGCGCGTCAACGAACAGCTCCTCGATGAGTTCGTTGTAGAACCCTCCGTTGTCACTGTTGGCCGCCACCACCAGGTCGAGGTCGGCAGCGATCTTCACCGACTGGCCGAAGATACCGAAGCCGCCGAACCGGTCGGTGGGACCGGCCCAGAAGTGGGTGTCGTGGCCATCGGCTCCCCTGCGATGCACCCAGTTGTGGGGTAGCAGCTGTTCGCCGTCCCACTCGCCGCCGCGGAGGTGCAACAGTCCGTAGCGTGCGAAGTCACGCGTTGTCATGTCAGTGAGGGCGCCGCCCAGCCAGTACCCCGACTGGTCGAAGCCCATTTCGACGGTGCCGATGCCCAGCGGATCGAACAAACGTTGGCGCACTTCGGCTTCCATGGCTTCCCCGGTGGCCCCCAGGACCTGGCCCATGCTGCGCGCCAACAGATGTGTGGTGCCCGTGGAGTAGTTCGACGAGGTGCCGGGTTCGGCCACCAATGGTTTGGCGGCGGCGTAGCCACCGGCGTCACCGGAAATGAGAGCCGCCACGTTGTCGCTCTCGGTGCCGAAATCGTACGACTCGTTCCATTCCAGCCCGGTTCGCATCGACATGAGGTTGTGCCAGGTGATGGCGGCCCGCGGGTCGCCCGGTGTCTGCCATTCCGGCACGGGAACCGGGGCTTCCACATCGGAGATCAGCCCCTCACGGTGCAAGATGCCCGCCATCGTGGCCGTGATCGATTTCGACACCGAGAAGGAGTGATTGACGGTTTCGGGTGTGATGTCGCCCCGGTACCACTCATACACAAGGCGGCCACCGTGAATGATCACGACCGACCTCCCGCCCCGGCGACGAAAGTCGTTCACCACCTCATTGATGTCGCTCCGGGCGACCCCGGCGGGCAGCCGCGATCGTGGCCAGGCATCGGTTGGCCACTCGACACACCCCAGTTGGGCCGGGAAAGCCCGGGCGGCCCGCGAGGTGGGTTGGGCGCCATCCGTGTCGCCGGTGCCCGAGTCCTGGGCCAGCGCAGGTGCCGTCCAGACCAGGCTCAAGACCAGGGCGACTCCGATCACCGACCGCAATACCGCCCTCAACTGCGTTCCCCCTGTGCCGCTCGGGCTGGACTCTAGTGAGCCTCGGCCCCCTTCGGCCAGGCGTCACGAGGCTGTCCCACAGTCCAGGCCTTCCTCGACCCTCGCTGAACGAGCTCAGCGGGCGAACTTCACCACCGTGGAGTGCACCGAGTCGTCGGGCAGGGTGATGATCAGGTCTCGACAACCCTTCCAGTTGGCCCGTGTCTGCCAACGGACGCGATACCAGCCGTTGGCCCGCTGGGCGATGCGGCCGCGCACCGCCACATCGTCCTTGAGCGCCACCCCTGTGCGGCAGTGGACCTTGCGGCTCACGATGGCGGCCGATCGGCCTGCTCCAGAGCCGTCGTCGCCATGGATGGAGAAGCGGATCATGATCTGTTGCCCGCCCCGGAAGCGCCGCGTCGGATCGTCGAGGGGCCGATGGAACTGCACCGCCCCATCGCAGGCCGGCGGCGCAGCCTGTTCGAACAGTTCTTCGATGCGCCACGAGGCGACCCCGCCGGCGTCGCTGTTGGCCGCGATCACCAGATCGAGGTCGGTGGCGATCGACACGGACTGCCCGAACAAACCAACGGCTCGGAAACGATCCTGGGGGCCGGCCCAGAACTGGGTGGCGTACCCGTCGTCGCCCACCCGTCGGCTCCAGTTCCGAGGCAACAGCCGTCGGCCGTCCCATTGGCCATCCCGCAAGTGGAGCAGGCCGTAGCGGGCGAAGTCGCGGGTGGACATGTTGGTGGAGAAACCGCCCATCCAGTACCCCGACTGGTCGAAGCCCATGTCGACGGTGCCGATGCCCAGCGGATCGAACAATCGACGGCGGACCTCGGCGTCCATGTCGTCGCCCGTCAACCCCAGTTGTTGGCCCATGGTTCGGCCCAGCAGGTTGCTCGTGCCGGTGGAGTAGTTGTACGAGGTGCCGGGGTCGGCCACCAACGGCTTGTTGGCCACGTAGCCGCCGGCGTCACCGGATGCGATTGACAGGATTATGTCGTTGTTGGGGTCACCGAACGAGTAGTTCTCGTTCCATTCGAGTCCGGGCCGCATGTTCATCAGGTGGTGCCAGGTGATGGCCGCCCGCGGATCACCGCCCCCCTGCCACTCGGGCACCGGCGCGGGAGCCTCGACGTCGGCGATGGTGCCGTCACGAACCATCGTGCCGGCCACGGTGCCGGCGATGGACTTCGAAACCGAGAACGACGGGTTGATGCTGTCGGGGGTGATGCCGTCGCGATACCACTCGTAGACGATCCGCCCACCGTGAACGACGACGAGGGCACGACCACTGGATTGGCGGAACTGGGCCGCCACCTGGTCGAGGTCGGACCGTCGCACGCCATCGGGAAGCGCGCCTGTGGGCCACTCGTCGGTGGGCCATTCCACACAGTCGAGCTGATCGGGGAACGGGTGCAGCGACCTCGCCCCGTCGGCCAGGCCGGGGTCGGTCGGGGGATAGGCACCACCCACCGCCTCGGTCTGCGCTGCGGCCGACTGGGCGCCGACCACCAGCGTCGCCAGCATGGCGAGCACCGACCAGATCGCAAGCGTCGGTCTGCTCATGACCGCCCTTCCCCTCGTCTGAGGCGATGGTAGTCGACACGCCCTTCCCGCTTCGGAGGTCGGGTCTGTCGACGACACCTACTGTGGCGGCCAGCGGTACCAGATGTCGGGCTCGTCCTCGGGAGCCGGGCTACGACCGACGGCATAGGCCTCGAAGCCGTGGTGCTCGTAGAAACGACGGGCCTGAGTATTGCGCTCGAGCGTCACCAGCATCAGCCCGTCGGGTGAAAGGGCCTTCGCGTGGGCGAGGAGGGCACTGCCCACACCCTGGCCCTGCGCCTCGGTGGCGATGTAGAGGCGGTCGAGCTCGTCACCCTGCAGGGCCAGCACTCCGACGAGGGTGCCATCCCGGTCGGCCACCCACAGTTCGCACCGTTGGGCCACGACTTTCCGAAAGAAGTTCTGGCTGTCGACCTTGTTGTGCTTCTGGTCCGGCCGTAACCACGACGTCGAGTCGTTCAGGCTGTGCCACCACAACTCGGCCACGGCATCCAGCTCAGCCGGGTCCATCGATCTCACGATGACATCGGTCATGTCCGGCTCACCTCGTGGTCAGGTCACCGTGAGGGTGTCGACCATGCCGTCCTGGAAGTGGCTGACTCGTCGCCACACGCCGCGAGCCCGAACATCAGGACCACCACTGATGCGGTGGCCGCCATCATCGTTCGCCTGTTCATCGCCGTTGCCCATCCGGAACAGTTGCCTACACCCGGTCACCGTGACCAGCAGCATCACTTGGCCGGCGCTCATTGCCTCGTGGTCAGGTCACCGTGAGGAAGTCGACCATGCCGTCCTCGAAGTGGCTCTTCGGGAGGGGCGCAACTGCCGAGGGTTCGTAGATGTTGCAGAAGACGATGTAGCTCCCGGCATCGAGATCGAACGACACCGTCTCCTCGGTACCGGGATCGACCACGGCGATCTCGCCGATGAGGTCACCCTCGGGCAGATCGTCCTCGATCACCGCGCCATCTTCGTTGACCGGAAGTGCGGCTGGGTCGTCACCCTTCACGATCACCAAGTCGTGGAGGTCACCGCCCGCGTTCGTCGCCACGATCTCCACGCCGCCCGCGTCGGCCGACGCCGGATCGAGTACCAGGGCACCGTCGGTCAGCACGACGCTGACCGAGCCGCCACCACCCCCTTCTCCGCTCGTTTCGTCATCCTCGGTCAGCGTCGTGGTGACCGATGCGCCACCACCCCCGTCTCCACTCGCGTCGTCATCCTCGTCGCCACACGCCACGAGCCCGAACATCAGGACCACCGCAGATCCGGTGGCCGCCATCATCGTCCGCCTGTTCATCGCCGTTACCCATCCGGAACAGTGGCCTACACCCGGTCACGGAGGCCATCAACAACATGGGGCCGGCGCTCGGAGGTGCAGGGCGGCTGGCCCTGTAGTCGGATCCCGACCCTAGGCGGAGACCCACGTGTTCACCAGCACATGAACCTCAGCCTCGATCGGCCAGGTCGTACTCGGCCATGAAGTAAGGGTGGTCGGGATCGAACTCGGTGAGGGTGACCGGGTTGTCGACGCGGCCGATGGGGCGCACGCCGGTGCCGTCGATACCCAATCTCTCGTCGCCCAGGTCGAGGCGGGCGGCCTCGATCCGCGAGGTGAGGTCGGCCACCACGTCGGGGTGGTCCGCGGACCGGTCGGTCGTCTCGCCGATGTCGACGCTCAGGTCGTACAGCTCACACATCTCGACCCCTCGTTTGTTGACGTGCAGCTTCCAGCGACCGACGCGGACGGCCTCGATGGAGGGGCCACCGATGAAGAAGAAGGCGCGATCGGGGTCGGGGGCGGGTCCGTCGAGACCGACATGGGCGTCGATGACGGCACCGTCGATCACCCGGTCGGTTGGCGCCTCGGCGCCCACCCATCCGGCAATGGTGGGCAAGAAGTCGAGCGCCGTGACCATGTCGGCACAGGTCTGCCCGGCGGCGATGCGGCGGGGCCAGCGCATGATGCAGGGCACCCGTTGGCCACCGTCCCACGTGGTTCCCTTCGACTCGCGCAGCGGCAGGTTGCTGCCCGATCCGCCCCGCTCGACGGCGAGGGCGCCGTTGTCGCTGGTGAAGATCACCAGCGTGTTGTCGTCGAGCCCCAGGCGGGCCAGCTCGGCCAGGATCACATCGGTGGCCCAGTCGACGCACGCAACGGCGGCACCGTAGTCACCATTGGCCGACGCCGCCTTGAACCGCTCCTGGACGTAGATGGGCAGGTGCACGTACATGTGGGCCAGGTACAAGAAGAACGAGGTGTCCCGGTTGTCCCGGATGAACCGGACGGCGTGTTCGAGGTACCGCTCGGTCAACGCGGCCTGATCGGGTTGGGCTTCGATGACCTCCTCGTCGAGCAGTAGCGGGAGTGGGGGTCGCAGGAAGGGTTCGGTGCAGCCGATGTCGACCAGGAGCTTCTCCAGGTCGGCCTCGGTCAAGTCCGAGTTCTCGACCTGGCGGCCCATGTCGTTGCTGTAGGGAATGCCGTAGTAGCTGTCGAACCCGTGATTGGTGGGCAGGAAGTCGGGTTGGTCACCGCAGTGCCACTTGCCGATCAGCTTGGTGGCGTACCCCTCGCGCTGGAGCAGGGTGGCGATGGTGACCTCGTCGGGATGGAGCCCGACACCCCAGCCCGGGAACAACACCCCACCCAGCCCGCCCGAAGCGGAGCCTCCGAACGACACCCGAGTGGGGTAACACCCGGTCAACATGGCGGCGCGTGAGGCCGAACAGACCGGCGACGCCATGTAGAAGTCGGTGAAACGCACCCCCTCGTCGGCCATCTTGTCGATGGCCGGTGTCTGGTTCACCGGCGAGCCGTAACAACCCAGATCGCCATAACCCAGGTCGTCACAGTTGATGAGCACGATGTTCGGTCGGTCGTCGGTCATGAGCGACGACCGTAGCCCTTCACATCACCAACAGCCCCCGTCTGGCCAGGGCAGCCCGCAGCCCATCCGGTGTGGTGAAACGCAGGGCATCGAGCCCCACGCCGCGGGCCGCGTCGACATTGGCCTGGCTGTCGTCGACGAACACGAGCCGGCCGGGCTCGGCGCCGAGTTCACCAGCCAGGGTGGTGAACGCCTCGGGACTCGGCTTGCGGTGACCGATGTGCCAGGAACAGACGATGTGCTCGAAGTGTTGCTGCACCTCGACCAGCTCGTGGCGGAGACAGTCGCTCACGATGGGTCCGTTGTTGGTGAAGAGCACGGTCGGTGCGGCGACGCGGGCCACCAGGTCGACGACGGCCGGGTTGGGAACGAAGGCCAGACTCCAGGTGGCTCGCAGCTCGTCGTCGGGAGTGTCGATGGCCAGTGCCTCACGAACGGGGCCGTACACGTCGGGACCCAACCGGCCCGATTCGGCCGCCTTCTCCAGGCCCGATTCCCACCAGCGGCGACGGACCTCTTGCTCGCTCAGGCCCGAGATGGCGGCCAGCCGTTCCATTCTCGGCTCGGGCCGGAAGTGGCAGACCACATCACCCAGATCGATGACCAGCATCACGGCTGGTCGCCGTCGCCGAGCACGAGCTGCATCAACACCAGATCGAGCCATTGATCGTGTTTCCGACCGATCTCGGACAACTCACCCGCCACGGTGAACCCCATCTTCTCGTGGAACCGGATCGACTCGACATTGGATCCGTCGATTCCGGCCACCATCACGTGTTTGCCGTCGGCGATGGCTCGCTCGATCAGACCGTCGATCAGGAGACGACCGACGCCCCTCCCCCACCAGGGCTGGGCCACATGGATGGAGTGTTCAACGGTGAACCGGTACCCGGGCCATCGGTCGGCGTCGCGGAAGTCTCCGTAGCTGGCCCACCCCACCACGGCGGCGTCGGCCTCCGCCACCAGCACCGGCCGTCCTGCCCGTTGTTGGGCCTGCTGCCACTGGAGGCGCTGGTCCACGGTGTGGGCCTGCTCGGTCCACTCGATGGTGGTCGACTCGAGCAAGGCGTTGTAGATGTCGGTCATCGCCACCACATCAGCGTCGACCGCATCTCGCCGGATGAGCTCCATCACCCCTGGCTAGTCGCGCCGGACCGCCCTCGTCAGGTCACGATCACCGAACCACACGGCACGTTGGTGACCACTCCGGATTCCTTCACCCGCACCAGGTACGAATGCGATCCGGGCTCGGCCGAGCCGTCGGAATAGGCGAGGCCGCCGTCGAACACCTTGGCGAGGAATGCCCCGTCGCGCCGCACGATGTAGGTGTCCTCCCCCGGCCACGGGTTCCAGGTGATGTCGACCCCGCCGCTGCCTCCCACGGTGGCCACACAGGAGTCGGCTTCGGGTACGACAACCGGACCACACGGCACGTCTCGCTGGATGCGGTTCTCCTTGATCCGGATGACGTAGTCGTATGCGCCCGGGCCGCCGGGTGTGTCGGTGTGGGCCACACCGCCGTCGAACACCTTGGTCAGGAACGCCCCGTCGCGCCGCACGATGTAGGTGTCCTCGCCCGGCCAGCGGTCCCATCGGAGCTCGACCTGGCCGTTGGCTCGCACGGTGACTCGGCACTCGACCGGTGGTGCGGGAACGTTCACGGTGCCGCACTCGATGTCGGTGACCACACCGATCTCCTTGGTCCGCACCTGATATCGATGCAATCCGGGCGACGGCTTGCGGTCGGCGAAGGCCAGGCCGGCGTTCTCCACCCGGCCGAGATAGTCGCCGTCTCGGCGGACGATGGTGGTCTCCTCCCCCATCCATTGTTCCCAGCGCAGCACCACGTCGCCGTTGGCCTTCACCGTGGCCCGGCAGGTGGGCGTCGGGGTACTGGGCCGACTGAAGGTCACCTGGTCGTACACCGCCACGTGACCACGGGCCCGTCCGTCGACCTGGGTGAAGTCGCCCACACCGACCAGCCCCCACGGCGAAGCATCGAGATCCCACACCCCGAACACACTGTTGACTTGTGGCGCCCAGCCGATGACACCGCCGGTGGCGGCATTGAGCGCCATCAGTCGAGCCCGGCCGTCACCGGCGTCGGCGAAGTCGAAGTGGCCGCCCACGTAGAGCACCCCGCCGGATTCGATCAGGGCCTGGGAATCCGACTCGTGGTCGTACTCCCAGAGCAGGGCACCGTCGATCACACGAACCGCCCGGGTGCGGTTGCCGCCCAACCAGGGCGGGCCGCCCACGGCCATGAAGAGGGTCGACTCATTGGCCGACAGGGTGGTGTCGAGCACGGTGTGGGAATTCGGGAAGCCGATGTTCAACGGCAGGCGCACTCCGTCGGCGGCCCGTATCCGTCCCACCCGTCCGGTGGCCGCCGACCCGTCGAGGGTGTTGAAGCTGCCGGCCACGAACATATTCTGGCCATTCGCCGACAGGTTGATGTCACGCACTCGGCCGTTGGCGTTGGCCAGCCAGGACCACATCACCTCGTCGTTGCGCAACGCGGCCAGCCGACGACGCGGCCGCCCGTCGACTTCGCTGAAGCTGCCGCCGATGTAGAGCCGATCGCGATGCGCGGCCATGGCGTACACGGCTCCGTTGACGTCGATCTGTTCGGGGAGCAACTGTCCGCTCACCGGGTGCACCTTGGCGACGAATCGGCGGGCGACCCCGTTGACCGTGGTGAAGTCGCCGCCCACGTAGATGGCCGAACCGTCGGGAGCAGCAACCATGGCGTGCACGGTGCCGTTGGTGTCGACCCGCCAGGTGTGATCGACCAGGCCGGTCCTCATGTCGATGGCGGCGGCGTCGTGGTGGGGTTGGCCGCCGGCCAGCGAGAAGTTGCCACCCACGAACAGATGTTGGTCACGCGACGTACTGGCCCGCACCGTCGCCGAAGTGCCGTTGTCGATCCCCTGCACCGGCTCCGGTGGTTCGGTGGGCACAGCCGCCCCGACCTCACCGGTACCCAGAACGACCCCGACCACGATCACAAACGCAGCCAGCATCATCGCAACGATGCGAGTCGGGCCTATGGAATACGAGTGGATCATGAGCTGCGAGCACCGCGACGACGCCGAGCCCGTCCCAACACCTTGCTCGGCATCGCCAGGCCGTCGCAATAGGCCGCCCGGACCTTCGCTCCGCTCGGCCGGTGAACGACAACGGCCCAGGCCGAGAATGATTCTCTGACCTGGGCCTCGCGTGGAGCGGACGACCGGGCTCGAACCGGCGACCTCAACCTTGGCAAGGTTGCGCTCTACCAACTGAGCTACGTCCGCAGGGAACGGTCAGCGTAGCAATCTACGCCGGTGAATCCGACCGTCAGCCGGTGGCCCCCTCGACGGCGAGCGCCAGGCGTTGAGCCGACTGCCGGTCGACGATCTCGTCGAGCGTGGCCGAGTCGTGTTCGTCGACGATGGCGATGGTGGCCCGATCCTCGTCCTGCCAACCCTTCACCTCGAGGCCGGCGTCGAGCGGGAACTCGATGGCGTCGGCCTTGAAGGATCGATCGCTCACCAACAACAGGCGCTGCGACGTGAGAGCCACGACACCATTGGCGCCGCCGACCCGACCCACGGCCAGGTCGGCCACCGACTCACCGTCGGCCAACACCAGCGTCAGCACGGCGATGGCGGCTCGGCCCGCTTCGGCAGCGCCCTCGGACAACTGGCCGACCAGCGGACCCAGACCATGCGGGTCAGGGTTGGTGTCGGTTGCCGCCGGTGCGGCGCTGGCCCCCGCCGCGGCGGGGGCCGGAGGTGGGTCCGGCGGTCCACTCTGGGAGATGTCGGATTCGGCGGTCTCGGCCACCACGGGCTCCTCGGTTGGGGAAGAACCTCAGCCTAGGACGACTCGGCGCCCGGCCGGAGATCGATGCGCAACACCAGGATGCCATCGTCGATGGATGCCTCGGCATCACCGATGATGGCGAAGTCCTGATAGTCGAGCTGGGCCTGTTCGATGAACATCTGGCGCTCGTCACCACCCACCGGTGGAAGGGTGCGATTCCGCACCGCAGTGGCCCGGTCCTTGAACCGCCCGATCATGGCGTCGATGTCGGCCTGGTCAGCCATCAGGGTCTCCTTCAGGGGTTGGATCGGCGTCGACGACACCGGACGGTCCGGTACGAGCGGCGAGCACCCGGGCTCGCCGACTGGGCTGGGTGTGCCACCAGAACAGCAACGTGAGCACCGCCAGGGAGAAGGCGATGATCAACAACCCGAGCACGGCCTGATCGATCCGGTTCTCGTTGGCCTCGTCGCTGATGCGGACAATGGCGACGTCGTCTTCCTCGCTGCCGGTCTCGTCGGTCTGCGCCGACACCGGAGCGGCCAGCGTCGACATCAGGGCCAACGCCACCGCCGCCACAGCGAGAAACCTCGGCCAGCGCCGCTGGCTGTGCAGTTGTGTACGCACCCTGATCCGCTACCCCGGCCCGTGTACTGACGAAGAGTCCAACCTACAGCGCAGCGAGACGGGAGGTGATGTCAGCGCTGATGACTCGGGCACCAGTACGTGGTGCGACCGCCGACCGTGTCGCGCCGCAGCGGTTGACCGTCGCGAGGACACGAAGCACCCCGCTGGCGGCTCTCCTGGAGATCGCCGGTGTGCGACCCACCACGACGGTCCAGTTCGTCGAGCGTCCGGCGCAGGTGGCGATGCAGCCGCCTGACCTCGGCCCCGTCGAGCGACCCCGATTCCCGGGTGGGGGCCAGGCCGGCTCGCCACAACGTCTCATCGGTCAACAGGTTGCCCATCCCGGCCAGGCGGGACTGATCCATCAGCCGGGCCTTCAGCGGCGCCGTGCTCGACCCCAGCAGGTCCCGCAACGCAGCCGGCCCCAGGGTCCAGGCATCGGGACCCAACCGATCCTCGGCCGGATCCAGCTCGACGCCACCCAGCCGACGCGGGTCGCGCAACACCAGAGAACCACCGTCGGCGAACGTGAGACCGAAACGATCCCACACCGGATCGTCGCGGTCGCTCGAGTACTCCAGCCGATCGATGCCGGCCGCTCCATCGACCAACAGCCGTCCGGTCATCCCGAATCTCAGCCCCAGCACCGGGCCGTCGTCGACGTCGAGCAGCAGCAGTTTGCCTCGACGGCGGGTGCCCGCCAATTGGCGCCCGGCCAAGGCGGCGATGACACCGTCGCGATCGAGTCCACCCTTCAGGAACCAGTCGTCGTCGGCGTGCACCGTGGCGATCGGTCGACGCAGGGCCCGCTCGGCGGTTCGGCGATACGTCTCGACCTCGAGGATCTCCGGCACCAGTCGGCCTCAGTCGACGTGGGCGGCCCGATCGAGTGCCGACAAAAGGTCGGCCTCCAGATCGAGGGCGTGCTCCAGGCCGGCCGAGAGTCTGATGGTGCCCGGCCCGATTCCGGCCGCGTCGAACTCCTCGGGGGTGAGGCCCACATGGGTGGTGGACGCCGGATGGGTCACCAGCGTCTCGGGGCCACCCAGCGACGTGGCCAACTGCGCGATCTCGGTCGACTCGACGAAGACCCGGCCGGCTTCGAGGCCGCCGACCACGTCGAAGGTGAGCAGGCCGCCGGCCATTTCCATCTGGCGTTTGGCCAGATCACGCTGGGGATGACTGTCGAGCCCGGGGTAGCTCACGTTCTCGACCAGCGGGTGCCCTTCGAGCAACTCGGCCAGGTGTTGGGCGGTCTCGGTCTGTTGTCGTAGCCGCACCCCCAGGGTGCGCAGGCCCCGCAAACCGTTCATGGCATCGAAGGGCGCGGCGTTGGCCCCCTGCAGGACCGCAAACCCCCACAACCAGGTGAGAAGCTCCTCGGTGCCGGCCACCACTCCCAACGTTGCGTCGTTGTGCCCCGCAATGGCCTTGGTGGCCGAGTGCAGCACCAGATCGACGCCGTACTCGAGCGGCCGCTGGATGAGCGGGGTGGCGAACGTCGAGTCGACCATGGTGATGGGACCCTTGATGGCCCCCAACTCCTCCAGATCGACGATGCCGAGACGGGGGTTGGCCGGGGTCTCGGCCACCACCAACATGGTCTTGCCCGGCACGACGGCTTCTTCGAACGCCCCCGGTCGGGTGCCGTCGACGAAGGTGACGTCGATGCCGAAACGGGGACAGGCGGTCTGCAGCAGCAGTTGGGTACCGGCGTAGAGCTGGCTCTGAGCGACGATGTGGTCGCCCTGGGAGCACAGACCCAGCACCACCGCACTGATCGCACCCATACCCGAGGCGAATGCGCGGGCCGTCTCGGCTCCTTCCAGATCGGCGATGGCGTCCTCGAACGCGCCGACCGTGGGGTTGCCGTAGCGGGTGTAGAACCGCTCGGCGCCGGCATCGGTGGCCATACGACGCCCATCGTCGACCGTCGGAGTGACGAAGGTGGTGGTGGCCCACAACACCGGGGCCAACGCGGTGTCGTTGCTGCCGCGGCCGGCGCGGATGGCCCGGGTCTCCAGTCGTCGGTGGTCGACGGGATCGGTGGTCATGAGTGGTCCTTGTCCAGGAAGCTGCTGATGATGGGGCGAAGGGCGACGTGTTCCAACAAGAAGCCGTCGTGGCCCTCGGGGCTGTCGA
>JBPCTQ010000232.1:0-14803 GCA_051011595.1 Acidimicrobiales bacterium | reverse complement strand
CGGTGTGAGGCCACCGCCTGCACGCTCCACACCGGCCAGATGCAGTCCGACGGCACCATCAGCGCCATCACCGAGATCACCATCCCGCCTCAACTCGACGACGCCCCCGACGTCCGGGACCTGGCCTGGGGCGACGACGGCACCCTCTACGTGGTGGTCACCGAGTCGTTGTATGCGGTGAACACTGTCGATCAGACCGCCGAGTCGCTCGGCATCGGCGCCCAGCTCGTCGAGCCCTACCCCGACGGCCCCTTCGCCAGCGCGACGCGGGACCGCATCACCATCGGTCCGTCGCTCGATCCGCTACTGGAGCGCCCCGGAACGTCCGCCGTGGCCGTGGCCGACGATGGCGAGCGGCTCGGTGTGGTCGCCGACGCAGGCAACGGCAGCCTGGTCGCGATCCTCGAGGCAGACGACGGCGCCGTCGCCACGGCGGCTGCCACCAGCGCCCCCGGCGGACTGGCATGGGCCCCGAACGGCCGCACCCTCTTCTACTGGGGAGAGGCCGGCACCGGGTTCCTCACCACCGGCGAGAGCGAGGGCAGCGCCAGCGGATCGAGCGAATTCGACCGCACCACCGCCGCCCGCTTCTCTCCGGACGGCACGGCCTTGGCCTACAGCACCGGCGACACCGGCCCCACCGCCACCGTGGCCATCTTCGCCGAACAGACCGTCGCAGCCGTCACGCCTGCTGTCGACTTCACGCGGATCACCAGCCGAACAGAGCTGGGTCTCGGAGCAGTCGCCGGCTGGACACTCGACGGCAGCGGGGTCCTGGTCGTCACCGACGCACCAGGAGATCAGCTCGGCGCCGAGGGTGAATCGCTCCTGACAGTGTGGGTCCGCCCGCTCGACGGCAGCGACGCCTACCCAGCCTTCGACGACGACCGCACCATCGAGACCGGGGGCGCCGACTTCGCTTTCGGCCGCAACGGCGACATTGCCTGGGCCGAGTGGTGCGACGGCGTGACCTGTCGCATCGCGCTCGGTCAGCAACAAGCCAACGGCACAATCGCCGCCATCACCGAGATCCCCGTCCCCGACACCGGTGGAGAACCGCCGGTCATCACCGACCTCGAATGGGGCGCCAACGGCACCCTGTACTTCGCCATGAACGGCACGGCCTACATGGTAAACATCGTCGACCAGGTGGCTGAGTCCCTCGGCGGCGAGAACGTGCGCCTCCTGACTCCCACCGTCGATGGGTTCAGCACGATCCAGGATGGCTCGGACCTGACTGGATCGTTCGGTGATGAGGACACCGTCTCCATCGAAGTCGGCCCGCTCTCGTGGTCGGGCACCGGCCTCGGGCAGGCCACCGCCACCACCACCGCAGCCACCACCACCGAGATCGACGTGGTGCCGGTCGGCCGCTACGACGGCGGGAGCTCCACCACCACCGGCACGGTCAACGGCCTCACCTGGGCACCGGCCGGCGACACCGTGGTCTGGTACGGCGGCGACGGCCTTGGCGCCTTCACCGTCCAGGCCGACGGCGCCTCCGAATCGATCCTGCTGCCCAGGGGCAGCCTCGTGCTCGATGCCACCTTCTCCCCCGACGGCACGGCCCTGGCCATCACCACCCTCGACGAAGGCATACCCGACGGCGCGGTGCTGTTCTTCGGCGCCATCGCCAGCCCGAGCAGCCCCGCGGCACCTATTCCGGTTCCGGTCGGCCTCATCGATGGCATGGTCATGGGTCTGCTCGACGACAACAACGCCCTGGTCCTGCGCGACGACTTCGAGGCGACCGAAGCCTTCTGCAACGGCGACGGCCCCGCACAGTCGCTGTGGCAGGTGCCCCTCGATCAGTCGGAACCGACTTTGCTCGCCCTCGATCAGTCGGAACCGACTTTGCTCGCCCCCGGGCTGGCAGGACCGGCGCTGTACTACCGCAGCCCGGGCGACCGCCTGGCCTACATCTCGGGCTGCGACGTATTCGACACCCTCTCCGTCGAAGACCTGGCCGACGACAACAACGAGCTGCTGACCGTCAATGTCCGTGACATCCCGTCGACAGCCGGCGCGGTCCAGGGTCTTCAGGAGGTCGATTGGCTCGACGACAACCTCCTGCTGCTCACCGGATGGGTGGAGTCGGGTGAGGGTCGAGCCTGGCGGGTCCAGATCGAGACCGGGGCGGTCGAAGAACTGGTCGACCTGAACGGAAACGCCTACACCGATGTGGTCGATGTCGCCATCGGGCTCCAAGGAGAGCTGTTGCTGGTCGGCACCGACTACTTCGCCTCGGTCGACGATCCCACCCCGCTCGACGGAGAAGCGGTGGGAGGCCTGTCGATGAACGGGCCCATCGCCTACAACCGTCCCGGTGAGCTGTGGCGGCTGGGGCTCGACGAGCCCTACGCCGACTTCGAAGCCGGAAACCTGTTCGTGAGTCGCGACGGCAGCCACGTCGTGGCCCTCGAACAAGACCAAGACGGCCTGCGGCTGCTCGAGATCGAGCTCGAGGGAACCTTCCTGACCGAGAACCGGAGCTGGCCGGTGGTCGACGCCGACGGCGGCCGGGGCTTCTTCACCACCGACAGCGCCCGGTTCGTCTATTCGGCCCGGGTGGAGAACAGCCGGGGTGGCGACGCCGACGGGTTCGAAGTCCGGATGCTCGACTTCGGCGCAGGGGCGGGACCGGAGTCGGTCCCGACCGAGAGCGAGCAGGCCCCCACCACGGCCGTCACCGCTCCACCCGCCACCGCGATTCCCGCGGCCGCCGGACCCACCGGCACCTGTACACCGCAGACGCCGCCCCCACTGGGAAGCGACGACACCAGCATCCCCGCCGCAGTGTTCGACACCCAACAGGCCATCGCCATCGCCGCCGCCACGTGCGACTACACCACCCTGGCGGAGATCGCCGGGGATGACATCTTCCTCGGCTTCCAGCTGGCTCCCGGCACCGATCCGCTCACCTACTGGACCGAGAACGATGCCCAGTTCGAGGGTTCGTTCGCCGAGAGCTACGTCGACGTGATCACCGGACGCACGGCGCCCGTCGTCGGCGAAGACGGCGCCACCCGCTGGTTGTGGCCGGCAGTGGCCGCTTACGACTCGGTGGAGGAGATCCCGGCCGATGTCCTGGCCGACCATCTGGCCCACACGGGCATCACCCAGGAGGTCTTCGAGATCGACTGGGACTTGCTCGGGATCTACCCCTTGCTCACCATCTCGATCCACGAGGATGGCACCTGGGTGGCCGCCGCACCGGCCGAGTAGGTCAGATGATGCGGCTGTCGTGGCCTTCCCAGTACTCGTCCTTCAGCAGGCGTTTGTAGAGCTTGCCCGTGGGATGGCGGGGCAGCTCGTCGCGGAAGTCGACCGAACGAGGGCACTTCACGTCGGCCAGGTGTTCCTTGCAGTAGGCCACCAGCTCGCGTGCGAGCACGGCGGCGGCCTCGTCGTCGGCCGGCATCTGCACCGGCTGCACCACGGCCTTGACCTCTTCACCGAAGTCGTCGTTGGGTACGCCGATCACGGCAACGTCGGCCACCGCGGGATGCATGGTGAGCACGTTCTCGGCTTCCTGGGGATAGATGTTCACCCCACCCGAGATGATCATGTACGCCTTGCGATCGGTGAGGTAGAGGAACCCGTCCTCGTCGAGTTTGCCCACGTCGCCCAGCGTCGACCAGCCATTGCCGAGCCGTGACCCGGCCGTCTTCTCGGCGTCGCCGTGGTACTCGAATTCCTCGCCGCCCTCGAAGTAGATGGTGCCCTCCTCGCCCACCGGCACCTCGTTGCCGTCCTCGTCGACGATGTGGATGGTGCCCAGCAACGCCTGACCCACCGAACCCTTGTGGCCCAACCAACCCTCGCTGTTGCAGTAGACGAACCCGTTGCCTTCGGTGCCGGCGTAGTACTCGTGCACGATGGGGCCCCACCACTCGATGATCTGCTCCTTCACCGGCACCGGACAGGGCGCAGCGGCGTGCACCACGGCCCGCAAGCTCGACACATCGTGGGCCGCCTTCACCTCGTCGGACAGTTTGAGCATGCGCACGAACATGGTGGGCACCACCTGGGAGAAGGTCGCCCGGTACTTCTCGACAGCGGCCAGATACTCCTCGGGGTCGAAACGCTCCATCACCACGACGGTGCCACCCACCACCTGCATACCCATGCAGAAGCGGAGCGGCGCGGCGTGATACAGCGGTGCCGGCGAGAGGTAGACGTCGTCGGGATTGGCGCCGAACAACATCTGCGCCAGCCCGGCCACCGATGTCGACGCCGCATCCAGCGGCTGCGGCTCGGCGGTGGGCAGCACCCCCTTGGGGCGGCCGGTGGTACCCGAGCTGTACAACATGTCGAACCCGGCCACCCGGTCGGGCAGCGGATCGGGCGAGGCGGCGGCCAGCGTGTCCTCGTACGAGTCGTAGCCGTCGATGACGCCGCCGATCATGAGGCGCATCTCGACGCCGGGCATCTTGTCGCGCAGCTCGGCGGCCTGGTCGGCCTTGTACGGCGAGGTGATGAACACCCGGGCGCCGCAGTTGTCGATGATGTACTCCATCTCCTCGGTGGTGAGGCGAGAACTCATCGCCGTGTAGATGAGCCCGGCGTAGTGGGCGCCCCAACACACGGCCAGGAACTGAGGATGGTTCTCCAGGCAGAAAGCCACGTGATCACCGGGCTGCAGCCCCATTTCGGCGAACACGTGCGACAGCCGATTGGCCTCCTCGTCGAGCTCGGCGTAGGTGATGGTGCGCCCGGTCGCGGCCATGATGACGGCAGCGTGATCGGGTCGGTCGGCGGCGTGCACTCCGGGATACATGAGGCGGGACCGTACCGCACCGCGGCCGTCGAGAGGCAGCCGACCGGGGCCCCGCAGTAGGGTCGTGGCCCTCGGTGCCGAGGAGGGACGCACATGCGCTGGCGATCAATGGGTGAATGGCTGTCGACCCACACCACTGCGGTGATAGCCGCCTTGCTGTTGGTCACGCTGGCATTGGCCCCCGGGCTCACGTTCCTCGAGTTCGAGACGGGCCAGGACAGCTTCTTGAACTCGGACTCCGACATCGCCATCGACAACGAGGAGTACCAGGACCTCTTCGGCGGCGAGACCATGGTCGTGCTCTTCACCGCCGATGAAGGCAAGACCATCTCCGACTTCTTCACTCCGGCCAATCTCGAGCAACTGGCCGAGATCGAGGACGAGCTGCGCGACGCCGAGGTGGTGCAGGGTGTGGTCTCGCCGGTGACGGCCATGACGTGGACCGACAACCTGGTCACCTCGGGCGTGGCCACCGGTGTGCTCCAGCGGGCCATCGAACGCGAACCCATCGAAGCAGCGAAGCAACTGCGATCCGACAGCATCACCGTCACCGCCATCCGCAGCACCACGGCCAGCGCCGAGGGTGGCGAGGACATCGCCAACCCCGAATGGGCCAAGTTCCTGCTGTTCGACAACGACGGCTTCACCCTCGACGGCGCGGAGGTCACCGCACCGAGCGACGACGAGCTGGTGATCCGTCGGGCCCTGCGCGGTTTCGTGCCCAACTCCACCAACGCCCTCATGGGGGTGGTGCTCACCGGCAACGCTCCGCTGGCGCAGCTGTCCGAGGGCGAAGACCTGGTGAAGGAAGCCTTCGAGGACGTCGAGTTCGAGAACGTCACCGTCACCATCACCGGCACCCCCACGTTCCTGAGCGACATCAACGACTACCTCAAAGGCGGCATGCTCACCCTGGGTGGCATCGCGCTGCTGATCATGGCCGGTGTGCTGCTGCTCATCTTCCGGGTGCGGTGGCGGCTGTTGCCCCTGGCCGTGGTGCTCGTCGGGGTGTTGTGGGCCTTCTCGATCCTGGGGTACCTGGGTCTGGGGCTGTCGCTCGTCACCATCTCGGGGTTGCCGATCCTCATCGGTATGGGTGTCGACTTCGCCATCCAGGTGCACAACCGGGTCGAAGAGGAGATCATCGTCGAGGAAGACCACGGCGACCCGTTCGGGGAGACGGCCCAGAAGCTGGGCCCGGCCCTGCTCACCGCCACCGTTGCCGCCGCGGTGTCGTTTCTCACCATGGAGATCTCCAAGGTTCCCATGATCCGCGACTTCGGCATCTTGTTGTCGATCGGCATCGTGGTGTTGTTCGTCGTGGGATTCACCGCCCCGCTGGCCGTGCTGGGGGCCCGTGAGCGTCGGCGGCCCACATCAGGTACCACCGAGTTCGGTTGGCTGGCCAACGGTGTGGTGTGGCTGGGATCACTTCCCCGCCAGGCCGCCTATCCGGCCATCGCCCTGGCCGTGTTCATCCCCATCATCGGTGTGTCACTGGAGAGCAACTTCGAGATCGAGAGCGACCCGATCAACTGGGCCAACCAGGACACCGACACCATCATCAATGCCCGTACCTTCGAGAACGACACCGGGTTCGCCACCACGCTCGGCGTGTTCATCGAGACCGAAGGCGAGGACGAGAACGGCATCTACACCGATGAGATGGCCACGTTCATCCACGACTTCACCCTCAACGAGGTCGACGAACAACCGATCCTGGCCGAGGCGTCGAGCCTTGTCACCACCCTCAGCTACCTGATCGCCATCCCCGACGCCACCGCACTGCCTCCCACCGGGCAGGACATGCTGGCCGCCTACGCCGAGGCGCCACCCGACATCCAGGCCCTGCTGGTGGCCGACAACGGCAACGCCGCCCAGATCAACGTGCGGGTGGCCCCGTCGGGTCTCGACGAACGATCGGACGTGTTCACCGAGCTCGATGAGAACATCGCCATGCCGCCCGGCGACCGAGCCGCCATTCCGGCCAACGCCACGGCCACACCGGCCGGTCTGGCCACCGTCGGTGTGGGCCTGCTCGACAACATCACGTCCAATCGGGCCGCCCTCACGTACCTGGCGCTGGCCATGGTGGCGCTGTGGCTGGTGATCCGCTTCCGCAGTGCGACCAAGATGTTCCTGTCGTTGGTACCGGTGCTCATCGCCGTCGGTCTCACCTCCATCGTGATCTCCATTCTCGACATCACGCTCAGCCCGCTCACCACGGTGAGTGGCCCGCTGGTGATCGCCACCTGCTCGGAATTCACGATCCTCATCCTGTTCCGTTATCTGGAAGAGCGCGATCGGGGTCACGAAGCCCGCCATGCCGCCGACGTGGCGTCGGTGTTCACCGGCCGGGCCTTCGTGGCCTCGGCCCTCACCACGGTCGGCGGGTTCGGTGTGCTCATCTTCTCGGCTCTGCCGCTGCTGAGCGATTTCGGCGCCATCGTCACGCTCAACATCGTGATCGCCCTGCTCTCGGCGCTCATCGTGTTGCCCCCCATCCTGGTGTGGGCCGACGCCAAGGGTCTGTTGGGCCTGGCGGCCAGCGGTAAAGCCACGACCGAGAAGCAGACCACCACCCTGGCCGTCGCCGGCGTGGTGGGCGTGCTGTTGGCCCTGGCCGGTGTGGCCCTCATCGCATCGGCGTCGGGCGACGACGCGGAAGACCTGGCCCTGGAGACGGTGGCCGCCGCCTCCCCGGTCACGTTGCCACCACCCACGACGGCACCACCGGCCACCACGGCTGACCCCAACGCCACCACCCTTCCGCCGGGTGATCCCGAGCGACCTGAGGGCACGGTGGCGCCGTTGGTGTGGGATGCCTACACCGACGCCGGCGCCGATCCCGGCGTGGCCCGCTGCCTCACCGACTATCTGTTCGCTGAGCTCACCACCGAAGACGAACTGCTGGCACTGGGGATCGCCGCCCGGGCTCCGGCGGCCACCGATCTGGTGGCCGAAGCGGCGGTGGCCTGTGGTGTACCGCCCGAGGTCAGCGAGACCGTCGCCAATTCCTGACCCCCAGACCGTTCTGGCGTCACCTGTGCTTCTCCTGGCCGCACAAGTGACGCAATTTGGGTGCACGGGCGCGGGCGGGGCGGCTTGGGGTGGCGGTACCGTGAGTTGATGCGTCGGTGGAGCAGTGTCGTCGTGGCCATAACCCTGTTGGCCGCCGCTTGTGGCAGCGAAGACGCGTCAACACCGACGTCCTCCAGCGCCGCGCCCACCAGCAGCGAGACGAGCACGACGTCGACAGAACCGGGCGCAACCACACCCACCACCATTGCGCTGGTCGAGGTCGATCCTGACGACCAGCGAGTGACGGTCGACACCACGGCACCCAACCTGGGCTCGACCAGCACCACAACCGCTCAGCCCGAGACCACCGTCGCAGAGGTGACGGGCACCACCCTGGCCCCATCCGAGGCCCCGACGATCGAGGCCATCGGGCCGGGACGACCGCAATGGTTCTCCACCGACAACTCCACGCTGGTGGTGGCCAACGTCAGGGATTCCGGCGGACCGGTGAGTTGTGATGGTCTCCCCCGCCCGTCGCTCGACCGGCTCCCCCTCGACGACTCGGAGCCGACCGTGGCGGTGCTCGGTACCAGCCCCGAGGCGCTCGGACAGCTGGCCCGTCCCGATTTCGACGTGGCGGCGCTGCTCGACGGCTGCGGCGGTGAGGTCACCACGCTCTGGGTGGGGAACGAGGCCCCCAACGGGTTGATGGCCCGTATGCAACCGGTGGCGCTCGACCGATCGGTGTCGGTGGTCGGCGAGTTCACCACGAGGGCCGAGGGGACCGCCTTCGTGGGTTCCACCGTCGGCCAGGGCTCGACGGAACCGATGGTGATCGAGATCGACGCCCGCTCCGGTGTGGTCACCAATCTGTTCCCCGGTGAGTACCTGCGGGTGGCCGCCGTGGCCGACGGCACCTACCTGGGCCTCACCTGGGGCGGCGAGCTCCGCCATCTCGAATCCGACGGCACCCTGCTCGACAGCACCACGGCCACCGCATTCGCGCTCGCAGCCGACCGCAGCACCGCCGCCGTCTTCACCGAGTCCACGGTGGAGCTCGGACCCGCGGGGGGCGCGCCGACCGCGGTGATACCACTGCCGGCTGCCGGCCCCGAACAGGGACGCTGGTCCGCGGTGGTACTCCCCGACGGCGATGGTGTGGTCTTCACCCGGCAGTCGGCCGTCGACCAGCCCATCTGGTGGGCCACTGGCACCGGGGAGCTGGTCGAGCTGGTCGCGGCCGACCAGTGGAGCGAGCTCGTGCTCAACGGCGACGGCCAGAGCGTGGCCACCAGCCGGCCCCTGGCCGACACCGCGGACCCCTTCGCCGAAGAAGCCGTCGTCATCACCCGCTGAACTCTCCGGCGAACTGGTCGTGTGGCGACACGCCCTGGCTGACGCGGCACTACCAGTTGCGGCAGAAGAGCGGGAAGAAGCGGGGGTCGGGAGAGGGGTCGAGCGAGAGGGCGAAGCGGAAAGGGATCCGGGCCCGCCGTGGGGTACCGGTACCGTCGTCGGATGGACGACGCCGAATCCCGCACCGCTCCCCTGCGCCGACTGTGGCACTACGCCGGCCCCCATCGCCGCCGCATCGTGGTCGCCTCCGTCTTCTCGATACTGAACAAACTCTTCGACCTGGCCCCGCCGCTGTTGATCGGTCTGGCCGTCGACATCGTGGTCAACGAGGAGGGCAACAACTGGATCGCGTCACTGGGCCCCGACAGCCAGCGAGGCCAGTTGGTCACCCTGGCCATCATCTCGTTCATCATCTGGGCCTTCGAGTCGCTCTTCGAGTTCCTCTACCGGGTGGCGTGGCGCAACCTGGCCCAGGACATCGAACACGATCTCCGCATCGACGCCTATCGCACCACCCAGGAGCTCGACCTTCGCTGGTTCGAGGAGCGCAGCACCGGCGACCTGCTGGCCGCGCTGAACGACGACGTCAACCAGCTCGAACGATTCCTCGACATCGGCGCCAACGAGCTCATCCAGGTGACCACCACCGTGATCACCATCAGCGCGGTGTTCTTCGTCCTGGCTCCTTCGGTGGCCTGGTGGTCGCTGCTCCCCATCCCCTTCATCCTGGTCGGGTCGGTGTGGTTCCAACGCAAGCTCGAGCCCCGCTACGCCAAGGTCCGCAACCAGGCCGGTTTCCTCAACGGCGCCCTCACCAACAACCTGCTCGGCATCTCCACCATCAAGAGCTTCGTGACCGAGGAGCACGAGGTCACCCGCATCACTGCCGAGTCCGACCGCTATCGCGACGCCAACCGAGAGGCCATCACGCTCAGCTCGGCGTTCACACCATTGATCCGGATGGCCATCCTCGTCGGGTTCACCGGCACGCTCATCTTCGGCGGTTTCCTGGCCATCGAGGGCGAGAGCCTGTCGGTGGGTGCCTACAGCGTGATGGTGTATCTCACCCAGCGACTGCTGTGGCCACTCACCCGACTGGGCGAGACGTTCGACCAGTACCAGCGGGCCATGGCCTCCACCAACCGCATCCTCGATGTCATCGACACCCGGCCCGAGATCGTGTCGGGCCCCGAACCGATCGTGGTGGCGCAGGGCGACGGCCACATCCGGTTCGACTCCGTCAGCTTCGCCTACGACGACGACGGCGACCCGGTCATCAAGGACCTCACCCTCGACATCCCGGCCGGCTCCACCACGGCCATCGTGGGGCCGACGGGATCGGGCAAGTCGACCCTGGTCAAGCTGCTGTTGCGCTTCTATGACCCTGATGCCGGTCGTATCGAGATGGAGGGGTGGGATCTGCGCGAGCTCGACCTCGGGGCGCTGCGAGCCACCACCGGTCTGGTGAGCCAGGACGTGTACCTGTTCCACGGATCGGTGCGCGACAACATCGCCTACGCCCGACCCCATGCCAGCGACGCCGACATCGTCGCCGCCGCCCAGGTGGCCGAAGCCCACGACTTCGTCATGACCCTGCCGCAGGGATACGACACCATCGTGGGCGAACGGGGCCAGAAACTCTCCGGGGGCCAACGCCAACGGGTCTCCATCGCTCGGGCGGTGTTGAAGGACCCGCCGATCCTGTTGCTCGACGAAGCCACGTCGGCCGTCGACAACGAAACCGAGGCCGCCATACAACGTTCGCTGGAGCGCATCAGCCAGAACCGCACCACCATCGTGATCGCCCACCGCCTGTCGACCATCCGGCGGGCCGACCGGATCCACGTCCTCGACGCCGGCCGCATCATCGAAGCCGGCACCCACGACGAGCTGGTGGACGTCGAAGGCGCCTACGCCGCGTTGTGGCGGGTGCAGACGGGCGAGGCGGTGCACGGATAGGGCAGACTCGCGGGCCATGACCGTGTTCGAATCCGACCACCAGATCGCACTCGATCCGCTGCCCGACCAGCCCGACGGCGTGCCGTGGCCCACCGAGGCATGGCCGGTCGCCGATCCGCCGGCCGGGGTCGACGCCGCCCGCCTCGACGCGCTGCTCGACGAAGCCTTCCGCACTCCCCAGCCCGAAGATCACCTGGGTGTCAGCTTGGCGACCGTGGTGGTGCACCGAGGACAGATCATCGCCGAGCGGTACGGGCCAACGGCCGGGCCCGACGAGACCTTGATCTCGTGGTCGATGGCCAAGAGCTTCACCCAGGCCGCGGTCGGACTGCTGGTGGCCGACGGCCTGCTCGACATCCACGCCGCCGCAGCCGTACCCGAGTGGCAGGACCCCGGTGACCCCCGGGCCGCCATCACCACCGACCAGCTGCTCCGGATGGTGTCGGGCCTCGAGTTCAACGAGGACTACGTCGACGACGACACCAGCCACTGTCTCGAGATGTTGTGGGGCGACGAAGCCCACCTCGACATGGCCCGCTATGCGGCCTCCCAGCAGCTCCTGCACACACCGGGCGCCGTGTTCAACTACTCGAGCGGCACCACCAACATCCTCGCCCGCATGGTGGGAGACCACGTCGGTCGCGACTCCGCGTTCCAGAACTGGTTCACCGACCGACTCCTGGCCCCCATCGGGATGCGTTCGGCCGAACCCCGATTCGACGTAGCGGGCACCTTCGTCGGATCGTCGTACCTGTTCGCCACGGCCCGCGACTTCGCCCGGTTCGGGTTGCTCTATCTCCGCGACGGCGTCTGGGACGGCACTCGGATGCTGCCCGAAGGTTGGGTCGACTACGCCCGCTCCCCACAGGCCGTCGATCCCGACGGCACGCAGTACGGAGCCCAGTGGTGGATCCGCCACCCGGGTCAATTCTCGGCTCAGGGCTACCAGGCCCAGCGCATCATCTGCGTGCCCGCCCACGACCTGATCGTGGTCCGCCTGGGCAAGACCGACATCTCCCTGGCCGACAACCTCAACGCCTGGACCGACGCCATCATCGACTGCTTTTCGAGCCCCGCGGCGTGACCGATCGGACGGCAGCACTGGCCGCCGCGTTGGCCGAGGTGTTGTCGGCCGACCGCGTCACCGATGTGCTCCGCCTGTCGGCCGGGGCATCCCGCGAAACCTGGAGCTTCAACGCCGACGACAGACCCCTGATCCTGCAACGAGGGCGAGGAAACGAGTCGCCCGCCGCCGCCACCACCATGGTCACCGAGGCCGCCCTCATCAACGCGGCTCGGTCGTGCGGGGCACCGGTGCCGGTCATCGTGGCGGCCGGCGACGGCGCCGACGCCTTGGAACGACCGTGGATGGTGGCCGAACGGCTGGAGGGCGAGACGATTCCCCGGAAGCTGCTTCGAGACGACGAGTTCGCCTCGGTCCGGCCGCGACTGGCAGCCCAGTGTGGTGAGGCGCTGGCCCGCATCCACGGCATCGATCCGGCCGACGCACCCGAGTTGCCCGACGTCGACCAGCTGGCGTTCTGGGAGGACGTCCACCGTCAGATCGACGACCCTCACCCCACCTTCGAGTTCGCCCTCCGGTGGCTGAACCGCACCCGACCGGCGTCGGCTCGTCACACCGTCGTGCACGGCGACTTCCGCAACGGCAACCTGCTGATCGGCCCCGACCGTCTACGCGGCGTGGTCGACTGGGAGCTGGCCCACCTGGGCGATCCCCACGAGGACCTGGCGTGGTTGTGTGTACGGGCCTGGCGCTTCGCCAGCTCCCATCCGGTGGGAGGTTTCGGCTCGCGCGACGAGCTGGTGGCTGCGTATGAGGCGGTGTCGGGCCACGAGGTCGACCGCGACGCACTCCAATGGTGGGAGGTGTTCGGCAACCTCCGCTGGGCCATCATCTGCCAGATCCAGGTGCAGTCCCATCTCATGGGCATCAAGTCCATCGAGCAGGCGGCCATCGGTCGGCGAGTGGCCGAGGCCGAGTACGACCTCCTGTCCGCACTACCCGGCGGCCGCGATCTGCCGGGCACCATCACCTCGCTCCCGGCCCTCGACACCGAACGGGGCCTGCATGATCGACCCACGGCGGCCGAGCTGCTCGACGCGGTTCGCCACTTCGTGAGCACCGACGTGGCCGAAGCCACCACCGGCCGCACCCACCATCTCACCCGAGTGGCCACCAACATCTTGTCGATGGTCGAGCGGCAGCTGGCCCTCCAATCCACCCTGGCCGATCGCCATCGAGGGCGACTTCACACCTTCGGGGTGCTCGACGAGGCCGCCTGGGCCGATGCCATCGCCTCCGGACACCTCGATGACCGCCACGACGAGGTGATGTCCGCCCTCTTCGCGACCACCCTCGACAAACTCTCGGTGGCCAACCCCGGCTACGTGGAGCAACAGCATCGGAGCCCCGAGTGACCCGTCACGAGATAGACCTCACCGCGTACCCGGGCGTGTTCGCCGAACCTCCGGTCGACAACTCCTTCCAGGACGTCTACGGCGGGGCGGGCGAGCTGGTGGTGCTGGAGTCGTATCTGTACACGCCGGTCGACCACGGATCCGACACCGTCATCGTCTTCATGCATCCCATCGGCGGCGGCGTGTACCTGCCGATGGTGCGGGCTCTGGCCCGCGCCGGTCACCACGTCATCTATTGCAACAGCCGCTACCGCGGGGTCGACAGCGCACTCATCATGGAGAAGGTGGTGCTCGACCTCGGTGCCTGCATTCGAGATGCCACCGACCGGCTCGGCTACCGCAACGTGGTGTTGGGCGGGTGGAGCGGCGGCGGGTCGCTGTCGATGTTCTACCAACAACAAGCCGAGCATCCGTCGCTCACCACCACTCCGGCCGACGACCCCATCAACCTCGCCGATGCCGGACTCATCCCGGCCGTCGGTGTCCTGCAGCTGGCCGCTCACATCAGTCGCCACGGCACCCTCACCGAGTGGATCGATCCTTCGATCGTCGACGAGTCCGACCCCGACACCCGTGACCCCGAACTGGATCTCTACGACCCCGACAACCCCCATCAGCCGCCGTACGATGCCGACTTCCTCGGCCGGTTCCGAGCCGCCCAGGTGGCCCGCAATCGACGTATCACGGCGTGGGTCACCGATCAGCTGGACCACCTTCGGGCCACCGGCCGACCCACAGCCGAGCGAGCGTTCGTGGTGCACGGCACCATGGCCGACCCTCGCTGGCTCGACCCGAACATCGATCCCAACGGCCGCACCCCGGGCACCTGTTACCTCGGTGACCCCCGGGTGGTGAACAACAGCCCGGTGGGACTGGCCCGCTTCACCTCGTTGCGCAGTTGGATGTCGCAATGGAGCTTCGACGACGCTCGCGGTGACTCCATCGTGGCCGGGCGCGAAACCACTGTCCCCGTCTTGGTGGTGTCGAACTCGGCCGACGATGCCTGTACGCCGAGCCACAGCCACCGGATGTTCGAGGCCATCACCCACCCCGACAAGACCATGCACGTCGTCGAGGGCGCCAACCACTACTACCTGGGCCCCGACCAGGCGCCCATGCTCGCCGAGGCCGTCACCACGGTGTCGTCGTGGCTCACCGACCGCGGATGGGCCTGATGCAGCCCACGCTCTAGAGTCGCCGGATGACCACCACCCCGTGGAGCACCATCCCCGAACTGGTCGACGATGC
>JBPCTQ010000231.1:0-4306 GCA_051011595.1 Acidimicrobiales bacterium | reverse complement strand
GGACGGCTACGTGTCGGCCGATCTGCCCCGCACCATGGCCATCGTCGCCCTGCTCAGCCTGCTGCTGGCCCCGGCCGCGGTGTCACTGATGCGATGGTGCTACCACCACCCCGACCGGGCCCGGTTGGCGGCCTGAGGTCGCCAACGGCCACACGGTGACTAGGCTGACGCCCGGCAGCGCGGGCCAACGCGGCCGTCCGTCCGTGTTGTCCGACGATTTGGTGGGCCCTAGCCAGCACCCACCCGCTCCCTGATGTCAAACGACTCGTCCCGTATCCGCTATCGCATGGTCGGCGTCGCCGCCGCCTCGTTGTTCGTCGCGCTCTTCGCCCGGCTGTGGTTCGTGCAGGTCGTCGACGCCGACTCCTATCAGGAAGAGGCGACGGCCAATATCGTGCGCCGGGTGTCCACCCCCGCGCCGCGCGGCCGCATCGTCGACGTGAACAACAGAATCATCGTCGACAATCGGTTGTCCAACGTGCTCGTCGTCGATCGACAGGCCTTCGCTAGAGCCGGCCTATCCGACGAGGAACGGGCCGACATGTTGGTGTCGCTGGCCGCGGAGGTCAACGCCGGTGGTGGGCCACTGGTGAAGGGGCGAGACCTCGAGGCTGCGTTCGACTCGCTCAACTACAGCGACCTGGAGGAGGTTCCGGTGGCTTGGGACGTCCCCGAGGACCTGTTGGTCTTCGTGGGCGAACGACCCGAGGAATTCCCCGGCATGAAGGTCACCAAACGCCTGGTGCGCGACTATCCCTACGGGTCGGTGGCCGCGCACGTCGTGGGTTACGTGGGGGCCATCACCGGCACCGAACTCGATGCCAGCGCGGAGCGTTGGGAAGACCGAGGTTTCGAGAATCCAAAGCCTTACGAGCGGCGCGACGACATCGGCAAGACCGGCATCGAGCTGCTGTTCGAGGACGAGCTGCGTGGTACCCCCGGACAGCGAGTGTTCGAAGTCGACAACCGCGGGAACGTGGTGCGCGAGTTGGTCGACCAGCGGGTGGCGCCGTTGGCCGGCAGCGACGTCGTCCTCACCATCGACGTCGATGTGCAGGCGCTGGTGGAAGCCGAGTTGGTGGCTGCCCTGCGCCAGGCCCGCGATCAGGTCCGCCCCAATCCGGCGGTCGATCCCGAGTTCGTGGCTCCGGCCGGATCGGCCGTCGTCCTCGATCCGCGCGACGGCTCGGTGATGGCGATGGCCTCGTATCCGACCTACGAACCGGCCGACCTCATCGATGGCGTGTCGGCCGATGAGTGGCGCGAGCTCAACGACAAGGCGAACCATTCGCCGATTCTCAACCGGGCCATACAGTCCACCTACGCCCCGGGGTCCACCTTCAAGCTGTTCACTGCGTACGCCGCGCTCACCGAGCCGTCACTCAGCACGGGTACCGGCAACATCTTCGGCACACCCGGGGTCCCGGCCGCCGAGGAGTACGTGTACGACACCGGCGAGTTCGAGCTGTCGGGCTGCACCGGCGAGCGGTGCATCTTCTACAACGCCGGGCGCACCGAGCTCGGTGACGTGAACCTGCCGCTCAGCATCACCTACTCGTCCGACACCTACTACTACCGGTTGGGCCAGGCGTTCTGGATCAAGAGCGACTTCGACAACGAAGGCATCCAGAACGGGGCCGAGTTGTTCGGCCTGGGGCGGGCCGGTGGGATCGAGCTACCCAACGAAAAGGACGGGATCATCCCGACCGAGGAGCTCAAACAACAACGCCACGACGACAACCCCGAGGCCTTTCCCTTCGGCAACTGGCAGACGGGCGACAACGTGAACCTGGCCATCGGGCAGGGTGATGTGTCGATCACCCCGCTCCAGCTGGTGAACGCTTATGCCACCTTCGCCAACGGCGGCACGCTGTACAGCCCGTCGGTGGTGTCGGAGATCCGATCGGCCGACGACGAGCTCCTCCAGGAGTTCGGCCCCCGCGTCCGTTCCGAATTCGACATCGACCCCACCCACCGGGAGGTCCTGCTCGAGGGCCTGGTGGGTGTCACCTCTCGTGGTCAAGGCACGGCCTACGACGTGTTCAACGTTCCCGATGAGGGTGGTATCAACTTCCCGGTGGAATCGTGTCCGATCGGGGGCAAGACCGGTACCGCCGAGGTCAACGACAAGGCCGACACCTCGCTCTTCGTGGGTTTTGGTTGCACCGACGACCCCGAGTACGGCCAGCTGGGCAACGAACCCGAGTTCGCGGTGGGAGCGGTGCTGGAGGAGTCCGGTTTCGGTTCCGATGTCGCCGCCCCGTTGGTGGCCAACGTGATGGCTGCCCTGTATGCCGATGAGATCCCCGCGGCCCTCACCGCAGCCGAACAACAAGAGGCATTCCAGAACCGCAACGACACGACCACGACCGTCGACGAGGCGGGAGGGGAGAGCTGATGGCTGTCGCCACCCCTCAGCGGCAACGTGACCTCGGTCGCGATCGGCCCGTCCTGTGGCACCACCTCGACGTCGGGCTCGTCGGGATCGTGCTCGTCATCGCCGCCATCGGGGTGGTTGTCGTCTACAGCGCCACCCGCGGGCCGGCGACCGACCTGGATCCGGCCGATACCTCGTACCTGGTCCGCCAGCTCTTCTTCGTGGTGGTGGGCACTGTGGCCATGGCGCTGACTGCGGCCTTCGACTATCGCCGACTTCGCTCGCTGGTGCCGGTGCTGTACGGCGGTTTGATCGTGTTGCTCATCGGTGTGCTGGTGTTGGCCCCCACCATCAACGGCATCCGGGCCTGGTACCAGGTTGGTGGGGTCCAGATCCAGCCCTCCGAGTTCGGCAAGGTGGTGGTGATCATCACGTTGGCCGCGTACTTCACCGCGGTCTCCGACATCGATCTCCGTCGGCTGCTGGTCGGTCTGGCTGTGGCGGGGCTCCCGATCGTGTTGATCTACCGTCAGCCCGACCTCGGGACGATCCTCGTCTACCTCGCCATCACCGCCGGCATCGTGTTGTTGTCGGGTGTGAAGCCCCGTCACCTGGCGGTGGTGCTGCTCGGCGTGTTGGTGCTCATCGGTGCGGGATTGGCCTCGAACCAGCTCGAGGCCTATCAAGTGGCCCGGTTCACGGCCTTCCTCGACGACTCACCCGACGATCTGGCCGGGCAGGCAGCCCGGTTCAACGTCGAGCAGGCGCAGATCGCCATTGGCAACGGTGGCCTGACCGGCACCGGCCTCTTCGAGGGAAGCCAGACCCGCAGCGAGCTGGTGTCCGAGCAACAAACCGACTTCATCTTCACGGTGGTGGCCGAGGAGCTGGGCTTTGCCGGGAGCGCCACCTTGCTGGTGCTGTTCGCACTGTTGTTGTTACGAATCTGGCGTATCGCGCAGCTGGCTCAGGATCCGTTCGGGTCCCTGATCTGCATCGGTGTGTTCTCGATGCTGCTGTTCCACGTGTTCCAGAGTGTGGGTATGACCCTCGGCATGATGCCGGTCACCGGGATCCCCCTGCCCTTCGTGAGCTATGGCGGTTCGTCGTTGCTGACGATGTTCATCGCCATCGGGTTGGTGCTCAGTGTGAACATGCGCCGATTCAGCTGACAAGCCACTGGGTTCAGGCGGCCTGGGGTGCCAACCATTGATCGATGCCGACGGTTGGGTCGGCTCGCCGGATCGGACGGCGCGGCGGCCAAAGCTCACGCTCCTACACTGTGTCGATGACAACCGTTTGGTCGCAGCTCGAGCCCCTGCTGCCGCAGGTGCAGAAGCCGGCTCGCTACATCGGCTGTGAAGAGGGCGCCCAGACCCCCCAGCACCATGAGGGGGCGGTGTCGTGGCTGTTGTCGTACCCCGACACCTACGAGATCGGGCTCCCGAACCAGGGTCTGCAGATCCTCTACGAGATCCTCAACGAGCGCGACGATGCGGTGGCCGAGCGGGCCTACGCTCCATGGACCGACCTCGAAGCCCTGTTGCGCCGGGAGAACCTGCCGTTCTTCTCGGTCGACACCCACCGTCCGGCCGGCGCCTTCGATGTGGTGGCCTTCAACCTGTCGGCCGAGCTCACCTACACCAACCTGTTGAACTGCATCGACCTGGCCGGAATCGCCGTGCGGGCCGACGAACGGGCCGACGACGATCCGCTCATCGCCGTCGGTGGGCACTGCACCTACAACCCCGAACCCATTGCCGACTTCGTCGATCTGGTGGTACTCGGCGACGGCGAGGAGGTGGTGAGCGAGATCACCGAGGTCCTGCGCGACTGGAAAGCCGTCGGCAAGACCCCGGGCTCGCGACTCGGTGTGTTGCGGGCATTGTCCCGAGTCCCGGGGGTCTACGCCCCTGGCCTGTACACGGC
>JBPCTQ010000230.1:0-9598 GCA_051011595.1 Acidimicrobiales bacterium | reverse complement strand
GGCCGGTGATCGACACCCACACGGTGCCACCGGCCACGGGCTGGTCGACGTCGACCCCCCATGGCGCCATGACCCGAGCCCGCGACCCGTCGACGACCACGTCGGCGGTGTCGAGCAGGTGTCCGAGCGCCGTCCTGTCGTGCACCGAGTCGAGATCGACCACCACCGACTCCTTGCCCCCGTTGAGCAGGTCGAAGAAGCGGGGATTACCCCGGCGGGCACCGTCGGGTCGCTGCCGGGTCTCGAGCTTGATCACCCGACAACCGGCCCGGGCCAGGAGATCTCCGCACAACGGACCGGCCCACAGTCCGGCCAACTCGACCACCAGCGGCGCCGATGGCACCGGACGTCCGCCGCCGACCATCACCTCCGCCGGGCCGGCGACCTCGGGAACAACATCGGGAACTCGGGCCAACGGCAGGCCCAGATCGGTGGCGCGAGCAACCAGGTCGGCCGCCGACACTGCAGCGATTGCGGCCGCCACCGTCGGCCAATCACCGGGGTCGACAGGACGGCCCACCAGCGCACCCAACAGGTCGACGTCGGCCGGTCGAGCCAGGTTGATCGCCACCCAACCGTCCGAAGCCGAGACCATCTCGGCCAGGCCGCCCACCGATCGACTCCCCTGCCGCTGCAGACCGCCCAGCGCCGCCCTCTCGCCCAGCAGCGCACAGCCGTCGACCACCACCGGGTGTCCTCGCCGGGTCGACAACACCTCGAGTGCCCGGGCCGCGGCCACCAACCGACCGGGCCCGTCGCCCTCGGCCCGCCACACCGGCCCCGCCCAGTCGCCGGTGAGCGCCATGGCACCCGACCGGGACCAGGCGTCACCATCGGATTCGGCACGGTCCTCGTCGAACCAACGGTCCAGCAACCCCATCGGTTGCGAACCCTACCGAGCCCGCTCGCCGGCCCGCCTGGCGGGATCGGCCCTACGTCCGCAACAATCGTCGAGGTTCACGCAACAGACACGGAGACGAGATGGCTGAGTTGAAGATGGGTGGCAAGCTGGCCAGCACGGTCTGTGCCACCGAGATCATCGTGGTGAAGACCCCGGGTGGTGACATCGACATCACGTGTGGCGGTGCCGCCATGGTCGACCCCGCCGGCGCGGGTGACGCCACCGGCACACCGGCCGACGGCGCTGCCGAGGGCACCTTGTTGGGCAAGCGGTATGTCAACGCCGACGAATCCCTCGAGGTGCTGTGCACCAAACCCGGTGATGGTTCGCTGGCCATCGGCGGCGAAGCTCTGGGCCTCAAGGAGGCCAAACCCCTCCCCGCTTCGGACTGACCCGAGAGACCCACACCGATGAACATCATGATGCTGCTCGAGATGGCGAGCAGCGGTTTCGGCGACCGGACCGCAATCGGCACCGGCGACGACACCCTCACCTATCAGGAGCTGTACGACTCCGCCGGCCGGGCCGCCGCGACCTTCTCGGCGGCAGGGGTCGACCAGGTGGGTCTCATCGACATCTCCAGCCCCGCCCTCCCCGTGGTGTTGTTCGGAGCCGGCTGGGCCGGACTGCCCTTCGTGCCGATGAACTACCGCCTCGACGCCGAGACCCTGACGGGCCTGGCCGGCCGCATCACCCCGGCGACCACCATCTGTCACCCCGACCAGGTGGCCCTGGCCGACTCCATCGACGGCATCACCGCCCACGAGCGGGCCGCGTTCATCGACGGGCTGGGGGCAACCGACCTCCACGACAGCGAATGGGGAATGGACGGCGACGACATCGCCGTCCTGCTGTTCACCAGCGGCACCACCGGCGACCCCAAGGCGGCGGTGTTGCGCCACAAACACCTGGTGTCGTACATCCTCGGGTCGGTCGAGTTCATGGGAGCCGGCGAGGACGAGGCCATCCTGGTCTCGGTGCCGCCGTACCACGTGGCCGGGATGGCATCGCTGCTCAGTTCGATCTTCGCCGGGCGCCGCATCGTGCAGCTGGCCCAGTTCGACGCCGACGACTGGATCGATCTGGCCATCGCCGAGAACGTCACCAACGCCATGGTGGTGCCCACCATGCTGAGCCGGATCGTCGACCGTCTCGATGAACGGGGTCTGTCCATTCCATCGCTGCGGGCCATGTCGTACGGCGGCGGCAAGATGCCGCTCCCCATCATCGAACGGGCCCTCGAACTGCTGCCCGGCACCAACTTCGTCAACGCCTACGGCCTCACCGAGACCAGCTCCACCCTCGCTCTGCTCGGTCCCGACGACCATCGCGAGGCCCTCGCCAGCACTGACCCCGACGTGCGGGCCCGCCTGGCGTCGGTCGGGCGACCCCTACCGTCGGTCGAGATCTCCATCCGCGACGACGACGGCGCCGAGGTGCCGGCCGGCACGCAGGGTGAGGTCTGGGTTCGGGGTGAGCAGGTGTCGGGTGAATACGTGGGCAAGGGCTCCCGGCTCAACGCCGACGGGTGGTTCCCCACCAACGACGGTGGTTGGCTCGACGCCGACGGCTACCTGTTCGTCACTGGGCGCATCGACGACGTCATCATCCGAGGGGGCGAGAACATCTCCCCGGGCGAGATCGAGGACGTCATCACCAGCCATCCCGCCGTCATGGACGCGGCTGCCGTTGGCATCGCCGACCAACAATGGGGTGAGGTCATCGGCATCGTGGCCGTGCCCGACCACGGAGCAACCGTCGAACCCGACGAGCTGATCGACATGGTTCGGTCGCAGCTTCGGGGTTCGAAGGTGCCCGATCACGTGGTGTTCCGCGACGAGCTGCCGTACAACGAGACCGGCAAATTGCTGCGACGGGTCCTGCGCGACGAGCTGGCCCATCTGGGAGACGGGTCGGTCTGACGTGACCTCCGGCGTTCGGCGGCTCACCACCGATGAGGCGCTGGCGCTGATCGACGGTGGGGTGATCGATCTCGAGATCGGCATCCTTCGCGACACCCCGCTCGTTGTCCTGGAGGGAGATCGGCCCGATCCTCGCCTCACCGCCCTGCGTTGGCTGCCCGCCGTCATCGCCGCCGAAGGTGAGCTGGCCGATCACCCGCTGCGCATGATGGCCGACGTCGTGTTGCCCGGCCCCGACCTCGAACGAGCGGCCGCCGTCATCGGCGCCAACCCGCAGGCCGCCGTCACCCTCGTGCAGGTCTTGCGGGCCACCCGGGCCCTGTCGTTCCGTGACGGGTTGACTCTCGAATCGACGGCCTTCGCCTCACTCCAAGCCGGCGGCGAGTTCGCCGCCTGGCTGGCGGGGCAAGGCAAACGAGTGCGCCGATCCGACCCGTCGCCCGCGGTGGTGGTCACCCACGAGGACCGCACCGCTCGTCTCACCCTGAACCGGCCCCGACTGCGCAATGCCCTGTCGGTCGAGATGCGCGATGCGCTGGTCGAGTCGCTCCGGGCGGTCACCGTCGATCCCGACATCGACCAGGTCGTACTGGCCGCCAACGGGCCGGCCTTCTGCATCGGCGGCGACCTGGCCGAGTTCGGCTCCACCCCTGATCCGGCCACCGCCCACCAGATCCGTCAGACGGCCAACGTGGCCCCCTACCTGATCGAGATCGCCGACCGGCTCACCGTCGAGGTGCACGGCCCGGTGGTGGGCGCCGGGGTCGAGCTGGCCGCCTTCGCCGCGTCGGTAAAGGCCCGGCCCGACACCACGTTCCTGCTGCCCGAGGTGGACATGGGCCTGATCCCCGGTGCCGGCGGCACGGTGAGCCTGAGCCACCGCATCGGCGTATGGCGCACGGCCGAGTTGGCCCTCACGACCAAAACCATCGACGCCGACACCGCCCTGCGGTGGGGGCTGGTCGACGAGATCAACCGAACCTAGAGCCGTTCCAGGATGGTGACGTTGGCCTGACCGCCACCCTCACACATCGTCTGAAGGCCCCAGCGGCCGCCCGTGCGCTCCAGCTCGTTGAGCAGCGTGGTCATGAGCCGGGCGCCGGTGCACCCGATGGGATGACCCAGCGCGATGGCCCCGCCGTTGACGTTGACCTTGTCGTGCGGGATGTCGTGCTCCTTCATCCACGCCAGCGGCACCGACGCGAACGCTTCGTTGCACTCGAACAGGTCGAAGTCGTCGATCTTCATGCCGGTCTTCTCGAGTGCGTAGGCCGTGGCCGGGATGGGGCCGGTGAGCATGTAGATGGGGTCGTCGCCGCGCACGCTGATGTGGTGGACCCGGGCTCGCGGCTTCAGGCCGTGATCCTCGACCGCCTGCTCGGAGGCCACCAGCAGGGCAGCCGCACCGTCACTGATCTGGCTGGCCAGGGCGGCGGTGATCTTGCCGCCCTCCTCGAGCGGCGCCAGCGATTGCATCTTCTCGAGCGACCCGCCCCGGCGTGGTCCCTCGTCGACGCTGATGCCGCCGTAGGGGCTGATCTCGTGGTCGAAGCGTCCCTCATCGATGGCCGTGATGGCCCGCTGATGGCTCTCGAAGGCGAACTGTTCCATCTGGTCGCGACTGATGTCCCACTTGTCGGCGATCATCTCGGCCCCGCGGAACTGCGAGACCTCCTGATCGCCGTACCGGTCGAGCCAACCTTCCGACGTGCGGAACGGATCGGGGATGTCGAGCCCGATGTGTTCGGACACCAACATGGCTGAGCTGATGGGAATCATGCTCATGTTCTGCAGGCCCCCGGCCACCACCAGGTCCTGCACACCCGCCATCACACCCATGGCAGCGAAGCTCACGGCCTGCTGGCCCGACCCACACTGGCGATCGACGGTGGTGCCCGGCACTGCTTCGGGAAGTCCCGCAGCCAACCAGGCGGTGCGGGCGATGTCGCCGGCCTGGGGACCGACCGTGTCACAACAACCCATGATGACGTCTTCGACGGCCGACGGATCGACTCCCGTGCGACCGACCAGCTCGCGCAGCACATGGGCGCCGAGATCGGCCGGATGAGCATCGGCGAGGCCGCCGCCCCGTTTGCCCACCGGTGTGCGAACGGCATCGATGATGTAGGCCTCGGCCATCGGAACTCCTCGTGAGGTGACCAGTCGTCCCTCGGGGGACACCATCAACATACGGCCACCGGACGCCGGCTCACGAACCACACACGCTCGCTGCACCACCCGACCGACCGAATCGGCGAGCAACACCGGATTGGCCGCCGGGGCGTGGCAGGGTTGACCGGTGCTCGGACCCCGTCGCGCCCCGACGATTCTCGCCCTGCTCGTGCTGGTGTTGCTGGCCGGATCGTGTAGCGACAGCAACCCCGGATCCAAGGCGCTGGAGCCCGTGGTGCCCTCCACCGACTCGCTCCCCCCGGGGGTGGAACCCATCCGCCTCGGCGTGATCGTGCCCGACTACACCGATCTCATCCCCACCGGAGACGTCCCCCGGCTGACGCCGGACTTCTACGCCGACCGCTGGCGGGCCGAAGCAGCCGCCCTCGATGCCGCCGAGGCCATGGGGCCCTGGTCGGCCCGCTTCCAGGTGATCCGATGGAATCCGGTGGCGGGCGCCGATGCGGTGTGCCGGGAGATCGCCACCAACTCGGCCGCCTTGTTCCTGTCGGCCGTACGCCTCCCCGCCGCCGTGCACGAGTGCCTGACCGCCGACGAGCGCCTGGCCATCACGTTGTCGCCGAGCCCGGATGAATTCTCGATCCTGCCCCGAACGGCGTCGTTCGCCCGCGCCGCTGTCGCCCAGCTGGTCGACGAGCAACTGCTGGCCGGACCGGTCGCCATCATCACTGGCGACGATCCCGTCGGCGCCCTGGCCGCCCAGGCCACCGAGCGAGCGCTGGCGGAACGGAACATCACCACCGCGTCACTGTCGGTGCCGTCGAGCCGCGGCGTGCAGGCCGTGCGCGACGCCGTCCCCGCGCTCTCACGGGCCCTCGTCGATACCCGACCGGGCACGGTGTTGTTCGCCGCCAACACCACTATCGCCGTGGAGCTCGGGGATACGCTCCTCGCCGGCCCCTGGCGCACCATCGGCATCGACGTCGACGGCCTCACCGACCATTGGGCCAGCGGTCGGCTGCCCACCGCGTGGCGCGGAGTGACGGCCATCACCAGCCTGGCCCCCACCACGATCAACGAAAGCGAGTTCGAACGCGAGTGCCGAACGGCATTCGAGCTGTTCGCGTCGGGTGAGCAGGTGCGCCAGCCCCGAGCCGACTGGCCGATCAGCGTGGGCCGCCAGGCGTATTCCACCCGGGGAGCAATTGATGGCAGCCAGAGCCCGCCCGCCGACATCGGTTATCACGAGTGCACCATCATGCGATCGCTGGCCGTCGCGTTGGCGGCCGTGCAACCGCCCTACGACACCGCGTCCGGACGGCGAGCTCTCGCCGAGGCCGGGTCCCACCCCGTGGCTCGGGCTCGCCAGGGTGACTTCGCCACCAACGACGTGCTCGCCCATCACACGCTGATTGTGGAGCTTCGCCCTCCGAGCGACGGGGCCTGCGCAACGTCGGGCCAACAGTGTTGGAGCACGGCCAGCAGCGACCGGTCGGGAATGGTGCCGTTCGGCTAACGCGGTTCGCGCGGCAGGCCCAGCACCCGTTCGCCGAGGATGTTGCGCTGAACCTGGTTGGACCCGCCGTAGATGGTGTGGGCCCGGCTGTACAGGAAGGTGCGCTGGGTCGAGTCCAGCAGGTAGTCGTCGCCGACCGCCCCGTCACCGGCGACCAGTGCGGCCGCGCCCCGCACCTTGGTGATGAGCTCACCGAAGGCCCGGTGCCAGCTGGCCCAGTAGAGCTTGCCGATCGACATCTCGGGACCGGGCACACCCCCCGACGCCTCCACCGACAGCATTCGCAGCTGGTTGTAGCGGAGGATCTCGAGGGTGGCGTAGGCCTCGGCCAGATCCTGGCGGATCACGGGATCTGAGGTGGCCCCGGTTCGGCGGGCGTAGGCGAGGAGATCGTCGTACTCCTGGCGGAAGGTCATCTGCTGGCCGAGCGTGGATGCACCCCGCTCGAAACCGAGCGTGCCCATCGCCACCGCCCATCCGTCGCCCTCGGCCCCGACCACGTTGGTGGCGGCCGTGCGGGCCTCGTCGAAGAACACCTCGTTGAATTCGGTGCCGCCCGTGATCTGCACGATGGGTCGAATCTCGATCCCGGGCTGGTCCATGGGCACCAACAGGTACGACAGGCCCTTGTGGCGCTGTTGGTCCGGGTCGGTGCGGGCCACCACGAAACACCAGCCGGCCATGTGGGCCAGCGAGGTCCACACCTTCTGGCCACTCACCACCCACTCGTCGCCGTCACGGTGGGCCCGGGTGGCCACGTTGGCCAGGTCCGACCCGGCGTTGGGTTCGCTGTAGCCCTGACACCACCACTCGGTGGCATCGAGGATGGGCGGCACCCAACGTTGCTTCTGTTCGTCGGTGCCGTAGGCCACCACCGTGGGACCCAACAGGTTGGCACCCGCGTTGGGGATACGGCCCGGGGCCCGGGCCTCCACGTAGGTGGCATAGAACATCACCTGTTCCATGAGGGTGACCGGTCGCCCACCCAGGTCCTCGGGGTATCCCAGTCCCAACCAGCCGCCGCTCGCCATCTCCTGCTCCCAGGCGATCAGCAGTTCTTCGGGGATGTCCTCTTGGCCCATACCGCCGCGGCCGCGCAGGGCGGCGAAGTCGCCGACCAGGTGTTCTTGGAGCCATGTCCTGACTTCGTCGCGGAAGGTGATTTCGGCCGGCGACAGGGCAAAGTCCATGGCGGTGGACCGTATCCGCCCACTGCCGAAACTGCTGCGCTCGCGCGCGCTGGGCGCGCGCCAGGACTGCAATTTCGGGTGGGGGCAGTTACCGTTCGACGATGCTCGACCGGGTCGTTCGGGAAGCGGCCGCTCAGTACGGCGACGACACCGCCTATCGCACCGCCGACGGTTGGTCGGTCAGCTACCGCGACCTCGACCGCCTCTCCGACGAGGTGGCGGCCGGGCTGGCCCATCGTGGCGTCGAACCGGGTCAGGTGGTGGCCCTGGTGCTGCCATCGGTCGTGGAGTACATCGTCGCCTACCTGGGGGCGGCCAAACGGGGGGCGATCACCGCCGGCTGCAACCCTCGGCTGGGCCCCCACGAGCGAGCCCGGGTTATCGACATCGCGACACCGAGCCTGGTGATCACCACACCCAACCTCGCCGAGGGGCTCCCGGATCACGTCGACACGGTGGTCATCGAACCGGCGTCATCGGCCGACGGCGTGCTGGCGATGCTTCGGGTCGAGGGTGGGGCCCCCGATCCCCTACCCGAAGACCCCGAACGACCGGTGTTGATCTGCTTCACGTCGGGCAGCACCGGCGACCCCAAGGGGGCACTGTTCGCCAATCGACAGCTCCAGGCGATCAGCGATCTCGACACCGGCGGTGCGTGGGGCACCGGCGGGCACCGCATCGCCCCCACCGAGTTCGCCCATGTCGGCATCATGACCAAGCTGCCGTGGATGCTCGCGTCGGGGGGAACCACCCACCTGCTGGCCAAGTGGCGGGCCGAACCCATCCTCGAGCTGATCGACCGACATCGCATCCCCGCCGTCAGTGGTGTTGCGCCCCAGATCGCGTTGATGCTCCAGGTCCGCGACCTCGACCGCTTCGACTTCGAGTGTGTGAAGGCCATCGTCGCCGGTGGCTCCGCATCGCCGCCTGCCCTCGTCGACGAGGCCCGCCACCTGTTCGGGGCCCCGTACTCCATTCGTTATTCGTCGACCGAGTCGGGAGGGGTGGGTCTGGGGACCGCACTCGACGCCGACGACGAGGAGGCACTGCACACCATCGGTCGCCCTCGCCTCGGGGTGGAGGCCGACATCAGAGACGACGCCGGCCAGCCGGTGGCGGCGGGCGACGTCGGTGAGCTGTGGATCCGATCACCGGCGGTGATGAGCGAGTACTGGAACAATCCGGAGGCAACCGCCGAGACGCTCGTCGACGGATGGCTCCGCACCGGCGACCTGGCCCGCATCGACGAGCGAGGGCTGTTCCGACTGGCCGGCCGGATCAAGGAGATGTTCATCCGAGGCGGCTACAACGTGTACCCGGCCGAGGTGGAGGCAGTGCTCGGCACCCACCCGGCCGTGGCCGAGGTCGTGGTGGTACCCCGACCCGACCCGGTGATGGGCGAGATCGGCGTTGCCGTGGTGGTGCCTCGAGCCGACCACGAACCACCGACACTCGACCAACTACGCGAACACGGCGCCGACCAGCTCGCCGCCTACAAACTGCCCGAGGCCATCCGCACCATGACCTCGCTTCCCCGCAACGGCACCGACAAGGTCGACCGTCGAACCCTCACCGCGGCCGAGCGCTGATCGGATTCAGTCGCCGGGGGTGGGTCCAGACGGCGACGCCGCGCGGCCTACGACTGCCCCGAGGCCAGCCGTACAATGACCGCCCTCTCACGCAACGGCACCCTCACCGCGGCCGAACGCTGATCGGATTCAGATGCTCGGGTCCAGACGACGACGCAGGGCGGCCTGGGCGAAGCAGTAGGGCTCATCGACCGGCGGGGTCTGGCCGGCCAGGGCGGCGGTGAGCATCTCGCTGCTGGTGACGACGGCCATGTGGGTGAAGGCCTGCGGGGTGTTCCCCAGAGCCTCACCGGTGGCGGGGTCGACCATCTCGGCGAACAGCCCCACGTCGTTCGACAGGGCCAGCA
>JBPCTQ010000229.1:0-3624 GCA_051011595.1 Acidimicrobiales bacterium | reverse complement strand
CCCCAGTCTGGTCGTCGGCCTCGGCCTGCTCGACAATCGCCTCCGCATCCTGGGCGGCGGCCGCCGCGGCCTCAGCCGCCGCTTCCTGTTCGGCGATGGTCTCGCTGCGCACGTTGGCCTGTTCGCTCACCGCGGTCTCCGAGGTGGGCGGGATTCGCAGGTGACGAAGGGCATAGCGGCTCAGGTCAGCGAACACCGGTGCGGCCGCCGAGCCGCCCGACTCGCGGGCGCCGCTCGGTTCGTCGATGACCACCACGATGGTGATGGCCGGATCTTCGGCAGGCAGGAACCCGGCGAAGCTGGCCACGAAGTGCTTACGACCGGCCTCGTCGAAGTAGCCGCCCCCGGGTTGGGGTTTCCAGGCCGTCCCGGTCTTACCCGCGGTCGAGTAGCCGGGAATGCCGGCGTTGTGGCCGGTGCCCTGGGCCACCACCGCGGTGAGCATCTGGGTGAGTTTGGCCGCAGTGGACTCGGTGATGACTCGTTCGGGCTCGGCGGCGGGCACGGGAGCGAAGGTGCCGTCGCTGCCTTCGGACCCGACCACCAGCCGGGCCGGCACATGGACTCCACCGTTGGCGATGGTGGCGTAGGCCTCGGCCATCTGCAGCGGTGTCACGGCCACCCCCTGACCGATGGCGATGGTGGGCAGCGAGGTGCCCGACCAGATCGGCGATTCGGGGGTGGGCAACGATCCGGCCGTCTCGTTGGGGAACTGCAACGCCGAGGGTGCACCGAGCCCGAAGGACGACAGCGTCTCGGTCAGTCCGTCCTCGCCCAGCTGTTGCGCCCACAGGATGGTGCCCACGTTCGATGATTTCTGCAGGATGTCGACCAGGCTCCACGATGCCGGCGGATGCGGGTCGACGTCGGTGAGCGTGGCGTCGTGCACCTGGAGCGAGTCCGGAACGTCGAGGTAGCTGTCGAGGTCGGCCAGGTCGGCCTCGAGCACCCCGGCGAAGGTGAGCGGTTTGGCGATGGAGCCGGGTTCGTAGGCCCAAGTGACGGCCCGGTTGTTGCTGCTGGGCACCACCGTGTCGTCGTCGGCGCGGGTGACGGTGGCCATCGACAACACGTCGCCGACCTGATTGTCGAGCACCACGACAACACCGCCGTCGGCCCCGGTCTCCGTCACGTGTTGGACCAAGAGCTGCTCGGTCTTGAACTGCAGTGTCTGGTCGAGGGCCAGCACCAACGAATCGCCCGGAACCGCCGGCGTCACCTGCTGTTGACCACTGGGGATCAGTGCTCCGGTGGTGGCCCGCTCCAACAGGAACTCACCGGGATCGCCGGTGAGGATGTCGTCGTACTGCGCTTCGAGACCACTGATGCCGATGCTGTCGAGATCGGCCCGACCCAGCACCGCGCGGGCATAGTTGTCGCCGCCGGGATTGGTGCGGGCCGGCTCCTGATCGAGCTGGATTCCGGGGAGGCCGAGCTCGGCCACCGCTTCGGCAACGTCGTCGTCGACCTGGCGAGCCAGGAAGGCGAAGTACGAGTCGCGGCGCAGTTGCCGCTCGAGTTCAGCGGCTGGGCGTCCGAGCAATGGGGACAGCTGTTGTGCCGTTCCCGCCGGATCACGGACCAATCGGGGGTTGGCCGTGACACTGGAACGCAGGACCGACCCGGCCAGCAACAGTCCGTTACGGTCGACGATCGCTCCCCGTTCGGCCGGGATCTGGTCGCTGACCAGGCGCTGGGTGCGGCCGTGTTCGAGATAGCGGTCGGGACTGGTGACCTGGATGGTGACGAGTTGCCAGCTCAGCAGGCCCGCGGCGGCCAACATGACCACGGCCAACACACCGAGACGCGGGGCGGTCGGACCCGGTGCTCCATGCCGTAAGGGGGTGCTGATGACGGTCATGACCCGTCGGCCTCGACGGGCTCGACAACTTCGTCGGCCTGGTGCCCGAAGGGGTCGTCGCCGGGGGGCGGGATGGGCGATTCGAGATCCCCGGGAACAACAGGGGCCAGGTAGGTGCGGCCCGACGCCGGCGCCATGCCCAGCTGTGATTGGGCCTCGGCCAGAATCCGGGCCGGCGACTCGAGGCCGGCGACCTCGGCCTCGAGCTGGGCCCGCCGCTCCTGCTCGACGGCGATGGCACCGTTGCGATCGTCGACATCGAGGCGGGCCTCGAACAGCAGGGTCTGAACGGCCACGGTGGCGAGCAGCGTGCCCATGAACAGTGCGATACCCACGATGGTGAGGAACCCCACCGACGCGCCGACATCGCCCACCGGGGCCAGGTGGCGTCGTTTGTTGGTGGACTCGATCTTGCGGGCGGTTGCCGAACTCATGACGCCCGCCGCTCGATGCCGCGGAATCGAACGCTCGTCGACCGCGGGTTCTGTCGCTGTTCATCGGTCGAGGCTTTGCGACTACCGCGCCACACCAACTGATAGTCGGTGTCGGGGCGAGGCAGCCGCGGGTCCTGGTCGGGGTCAGCCAGGCGACGGAAACGATCCTTCACGATCCGGTCCTCGCCCGAGTGATACGCCAACACCGCGCCGCGCCCACGGGGGGCGAGCAGCTCGAGGGCGGCATCGACCGCACCGGGCAGGATGTCGAGTTCGGCGTTCACTTCGATGCGGATCGCCTGGAAGACCCGCTTGGCCGGGTCACCCCGACGTCGCTCCTTGGCCGGCGTGGCCCCACGAGCCACTTCGGCCAAGTGCACGGTTCCGGTGACGGGCCGGGCCGCCACGATGGCGCTGGCCACCCGACGCGGCGCCGGTACGTCGCCGTACCAGCGCAACACGTCGGTGAGCTCGTCGAGCTCATAGGAATTGACCACCCGATCGGCGCTGACCGGGTGGTCGGGATCCATTCGCATGTCGAGCGGTCCGTCGGCTCGATAACTGAATCCACGATTGGGCCGATCGATCTGGGGAGAGCTGATCCCCAGATCGAAGAGAAATCCCGAGAGCTCGTCGTGGCCGAGGGCCTTCACCTCGTCGCCCAGACCATCGAACCGGCGGTGCCGCACCTGCGCACGCTCGCCGAACGGAGCCAGCTTCTCGGTGGCGGCCGCCACTGCCATCGGGTCCTGGTCGAGACCGAGGACCGAAAGGCCAGGATGGGAACGGAGGACCGCAGCCGAATGATGGCCACCGCCGACGGTGGCGTCGACGAGCAGACCGTCGGGCACTGGCGCGAAGAAGTCGACCACCTCGTCGACCATCACCGGCCGGTGGTCGAAATCGTCCTCCGTCATCGTGATCCCCTGAGGGGGCGCCGCCGCCGCCGGATTCCCCAGCGAGCGCCGTCGTCGGTGTGCGGTTCGGTCGCGGAGTCGTCGGTGCGGCCCCAGCGGCCACCGTCGGTGAGGTCGACCACCTGGTCGACCTCCGGTTGCTCCACGACGTCGTCGTTGCTGTCGGGCATCTCGGACTCCCGCCCCCACCGCTGTCCACCGGATGCCGAGTCCTGCTCGGGCCGGGGACGCGTGGGATCAACGGGTTCGTCCGGACGCATGAGTGCTTCACCGTGATCAGGCTCAGGGCCTGGTCATCACGGCTCGGCCATCGGCAGTCCCCCGATCGACGGGCGCACGTCGGGATTTCTCCCCCGATCGAGCTGGATGGCAAGCGGGCGGAGTAGGGGCTTCCATCTGTCGATCGGGAGAC
>JBPCTQ010000228.1:0-34020 GCA_051011595.1 Acidimicrobiales bacterium | reverse complement strand
CACCTTGGCCTCGGCGCTGTAGGTGGCGGTACGCGACTCGAGATACAGCAGCGAGAGCCCCAGGCCCACGAGGGTGCAAGCCAGCACCAGCCATTTCCGATTACGTATTGCGTTGAGGTAGTCCTCGAGACCTGGCGTCTCTTTGCCGCCAGTAGTCGCCTCGTACATCACGGTGCGTGGTTCTCCAATGGTGCGTGCCGGGGGGCAGGGTGATCGTCCCGGGAAGTTCGCCGACGCTCAAGGGTACGAGCCGTTCTGCGGATGGGCAAAGCGGCCCGGGATCGCTTGACGTTCGGGGGGTCAGTCGGTCTTGGCCCGACCTTTGGCCTTCTGGACCTTCTTCCATTCGCGGACCTTGGCCAGCGAGGCTTCTCCGTCGATGTCGGCCACGGAGCGTGGCTTTTTGTCGGCGAAAGGTCCGGCGGCCGATTCCCAGTCGGTGAAGGTGCAGCCCATCCGCTTGACCAGAATGGCCAGGAAGATCTGGGACTTCTCCTTGCCGTACCCGGGTAGTGCCAACAACCGGGCGAGCACCTCGTCGGCGTCGTCGACACCGGCCCAGATGTTCTCGGCGTCACCGTCGTAGTGCTCGACGAGGTGTAGGCACAGCTGGTGAGTGCGACCGGCCATCGAACCGGGGTAGCGGTGCAGCGCCGGCTTCTGGCGGAAGGTGTCGTCGAGCAGTTCGGGATCGGCGGCGGCGATGCGGGCCGGGTCGAGATGGCCGAGCCGCTCCTGAAGGGTGGCCGGTCCACGAAAGGCCCATTCCATCGGCACCTGTTGGTCGAGCAGCATGCCCAGCAGCAGGGCGAAGGCGTCGGTGTTGAGGAGCTGGTCGGCGTCGGGGTCGCCGGTGATGGCGAGGGTGCCGGTATCCATGGCGCGATGGTATCGGAGCGGTCAGTCGTCGAGACGTCGTCCGGTGCCCGTCTCGGCCACCGGCGGCAGGCTCCGGTTGTCGGGGTCCCAGGGTGGGACGGCCTCGGCATCGAGCTGATACCGGCTCAGGGCGTCGTCGACCACCGTGGAGGCGATGGCACCGGTGCCCGCCAATGCGGCCAGCACGGCCACCACCACGTGGCCTTCGTCGACCTCGAAGAACCGGCGTAGTGCTTCTCGGGTGTCGCTGCGCCCGTAGCCCTCGGTGCCGAGCGAGCAGTACGGCCGCTCGATCCATCGGCTGACCTGATCGGGCACCGACTTCATGAAGTCGGTGACGGCGATGACCGGCACGTCGCTCGCCCCCAGCTTGGTGCTGATCGCCGGCCGACGGGGCGGTTCTGACGGGTGGAGGCGATTCCATCGCTCGACCTCGAGTGCCTCTTCCCGCAGGAGTTTGTACGACGTCGCGCTCCAGAGATCGGCGGCCACGTCGAAGTCGTCGGCCAGCACCGCTCGGGCCGCCCGGACCGCACCCTGGGCGGCACCGGAGAAGACCAGGGTGGCCGAATGTGTCCGCTCGGGAGCATCGTCCCACTGGTAGAGGCCGCTCACCACGTCGTCGTCGGTCACGTGGTCGGGACGGGGCGGCATCTCGTAGTTCTCGTTGTAGAGGGTGAGGTAGTAGAAGACATCGGCGCTTTCGCCGGCTCGGTGGCCGTACATGCGGGTCAGACCGTCGTTGATGATGGCCCCCAGCTCGTAGGCGAAGGCCGGGTCGTAGGCCATACAGGCCGGCACGGTGGAGGCCAGGGCCAGGCTGTGGCCGTCCTGGTGCTGGAGACCTTCACCCTCGAGCGTGGTTCGCCCCGCCGTGGCACCGAGCAGGAACCCGCGGGCCCGGCTGTCCGACGCCGACCAGATGAGATCACCGACCCGCTGGAAACCGAACATCGAATAGAAGGTGAAGAAGGGCACCATGGGAACGCCGAGGTTGGCGTAGTTGGTTCCGGCCGCGATGAAGCTGGCCATCGAACCGGCCTCGGTGATGCCTTCTTCGAGGATCTGGCCGTCGCTGTCCTCGCTGTAGCTCAACAACAGCTCGTGATCGACCGGTTCGTAGAGCTGCCCGTGGGGGGCGTAGATCTCGAACTCCCGGAACAACGAGTCCATACCGAACGTGCGGGCTTCGTCGGGCACGATCGGCACCACCCGAGGGCCGAACTGGTCATCGCGCATGAGATCGCGCAGGAGCCCGGTGAACGCCATGGTGGTGGAGACCTCGCGGCCCCCGGAGCCCTTTCGCAGCGAATCGAAGACACTGTCGGCCGGGAGGGCCAGCGGCCGCCGCACCCGGGTGCGGCGTTCGGGGAGTGGGCCGTCGAGCGCTTGGCGGCGCTGGCTCATGTACTGGAACTCGGGGCTCTCGGGCGGCGGCCGGTAGTAGGGCGGGTTGCCGTCGGCCAACGCCGACTCGGGAATCTCGTCTTCGAGGTGCAGGCGCGAGCGCAGCTCGAGCAGCTGCTCGGCGGTCATCTTCTTGATCTGGTGGGTGGCGTTGCGGGCCTCGAGTCCTTCGCCCAGGGTCCAGCCCTTCACGGTCTTGGCCAGGATGACCGTGGGCGCACCGTTCTGTTCGGTGGCCCGGGTGTAGGCGGCGTACAACTTGGCGTAGTCGTGGCCACCACGAGGCAGGGTACGCAGATCGTCGTCGCTCAGATGATCGACGAGGGACCGCAGGCGGGGATCGGGGCCGAAGAAGTGCTCGCGGATGTAGGCCCCCGACTCGGTGGCGTATCGCTGGAACTCGCCGTCGACGGTGGTGTTCATCTTGTTCAACAACACGCCGTCGACATCGCGCAACAACAACTCGTCCCAGCGCGAACCCCAGATGACCTTCACCACGTTCCAGCCGGCACCGCGGAAAACCCCTTCGAGCTCCTGGATGATTTTGCCGTTGCCCCGTACCGGGCCGTCGAGTCGCTGGAGGTTGCAGTTCACCACCCAGATCAGGTTGTCGAGACCGGCCCGGCCGGCCAGGGCGATGGCTCCCAGGGTCTCGGGTTCGTCGGTCTCACCGTCGCCGACGAAACACCACACCTTCGACGCCGACGTGTCGTCGATCCTCCTCTGGTGCAGGTATCGGTTGAATCGGGCGTGGTAGATCGAGTTGAGCGGCCCCAGGCCCATCGACACGGTGGGGTACTCCCAGAATTCGGGCATGAGGCGCGGGTGGGGGTAGCTCGACAACCCGCCGCCCCCGATCTCGCGCCGGAACCGATCGAGATGCGACTCGTCGAGCCGTCCTTCGAGGTACGCCCGGGCGTACACCCCCGGGGCGGCGTGGCCCTGGAAGTAGATGGCATCACCGGGCTGGCCGGCGTCCTTGCCCCGGAAGAACCAGTTGAAGCCGACCTCGTAGAGGCTGGCCGAACTGGCGAACGTGGACAGATGGCCGCCGATGCCGTCGGCGGCCTTGTTGGCCCGGATGACCATGGCTGCCGCGTTCCAGCGGATGAACGCCCGGATACGACGTTCGACGTTTTCGTCGCCCGGGAACCACGGCTGGGCTTCGGTGGGGATGGTGTTGACGTAGGGCGTGAAGGCCGCCGGCGGAACCCCGACCTGGAGCTCCTGGGCCCGGTCGATCAGTTTGGCCATCACGAAACGGGCGCGCACGAGGCCCGATCGGCCGGCCAGCGCATCGAGGCTGTCGATCCATTCCTGGGTCTCGGCCGGATCGATGTCGGGGAGCTGCTGAGCGAAATGATCGGGCATGGACCCATCATGTCAGTCGCTGTCGACAACTGGCAGGCTTGCGCCGATGGAGCCTCGCACGATCGTCTACACCGATGGCGCCTGCTCCGGGAATCCGGGGCCGGGCGGATGGGCCTGGGTGGTGCCCGATGGCGAGTTCGCCGCCGGGTTCGATGCCGAGTCCACCAACCAACGTATGGAGCTGACCGCGGCCCTGGAAGCCATCCGGGCCCTGCCGGGGCCGCTCGAGATCATCAGCGACTCGACGTACGTGGTGAATTGTTTCCGCGACGGCTGGTGGAAGGGCTGGCTGGCCCGAGGGTGGAAGACCTCGGCCAAGAAGCCGGTGGCCAATCGTGACCTGTGGGAGCCGCTGGTCGAGCTGGTCGTCGACGGCGACGTCGAGTTCACGTGGGTGAAGGGCCACTCGGGTGACGAGTGGAACGATGTCGCCGATCGCCTGGCGGTGGAAGCAGTTGCTCGACGCGATGGCCGTCGCGGGTCCGGGCCGGCCGAACCGCTCGAGCAGCCGGAACAACCGGTGAAACACACAGGTCAGGGCCGCCTGGATGCGCCGGCCGGGCACCTGGTGGTGGTGCTCGGCCATCGTCCGCCCGACATCGGTGGCTACGAGGCCAACCCGGTGGCCGATCGAATTCGCCGTCGACTCCAGGACATCTTGGCGGCCAAGGCACTGATGAATGACGACCTGGTGGTGCTCAGCGGCCTTCGCCTCGGCGTCGAGATACTGGCCGCCGAGGCCGCGTTGGCCGAAACGATCCCCCTGGTGGCCGTGCTGCCGTACCCCGATCCGCAGCGGGTGTGGCCGCCGGAGGCGCAAGAGCGGTTCGCCACCCTGAGCGAAGCGGCCCGTGAGGTGCGCACCCTGCAGAACAAGCAGCCCGTCGATCGGGCCGACGCCGCCAAGGCGCTGGGCCGGCGCGATGCCTGGTTCGGGCGGGTGGCCGACGAGGCAGTGGTGGTGTGGGACGGCGTCGATCCGGCGCTCGGTGCTCTGGTGAAGAAGCTGGAGGCCAAGGTGGGCGACGACGTGTGGGTGGTCGATCCCGCGGAGTGCTGACGATCGGCCCCGATATGGTGCCGCCATGGATCTTTCCGACTGCTCCGCAATCATCACCGGAGGCGCCTCGGGCCTCGGTGCCGCCACTGCCCGCCGACTGGCCGCCGACGGCGCAACCGTCGTGCTCCTCGACCTGAACGCGGAGCTGGGCCAGAGTCTGGCCGACGAGTTGGGAGGGGCCTTCGTCCTGGCCGACGTCACCGATCCCGACCAGGTTCAACAAGGTGTCACCATTGCCGCCGAGGCCGCCCCGCTACGAGCGCTGGTCAACTGCGCCGGCATCGGCTGGGCCCAGCGCACCTTGGGCCGTGACGGAACCCCGCACGATCTGGAGACCTTCCGCCGCACGATCGAGGTGAACCTGCTCGGCACGTTCAACGTGATCCGATTGGCTTCGGCCGCCATGGCTGAGTCCGAACCACTCGACGACCACAACCAGCGGGGCGCCATCGTCAACACATCGTCGGTTGCCGGCCTCGAAGGCCAGACCGGGCAGGCCGCGTACAGCGGGTCCAAGGGTGGAGTCATCGGCATCACCCTGCCGGTGGCCCGCGACCTGGCCCCGGCCGGGATCCGCGTCAACACCATCTGCCCGGGCCTGATGGACACCCCGTTGATGAACTCGGCCTCCCCCGATGTGGTCGACGGTCTGGGTCAATCGGTGTTGTTCCCCAAACGAATGGGCACCACCGGGGAATTTGCGTCCATGGCGGCGGAGTTGATCACCAACGACTACATGAACGGAGCCGTGATCCGGCTCGATGGCGGGATCCGCTTCCAACCCAAATAGCACCCCAGGAGTCCCCATGGCCCGAGCGAGCTTCAACGGCACCGTCATCGCCGAGAGCGACAACACGGTAGTGGTCGAGGGGAACCACTACTTCCCGCCCGACAGTGTGCAACCCGGTGTGTTGTCGCCGACCGAACACCAGACCGTGTGCCCCTGGAAGGGCACGGCGTCGTACTACACCGTCTCCGTCGACGGAGAATCGGTGGAGAACGGGGCCTGGACCTATCCCGAACCCCTGGCCGAAGCAGCCGAGATCATCGACCACATCGCGTTCTATCGCACTCAGGTGCAGATCCGGCCCTGAGTCACCCGGTTGCTTCGGGTTCCCAACCCGAGGTGACCAACTCATCGAGCCGCGCCAGCGTCTTTTCCATACTCTCCGGGTGTTTGTCGGGGTAACCCATCAGCTCGATGGCTTTGGGCACGACGGCCGTTGACCAGTCGAACGTCTCGGTCACCCGCGTGCCGTCATCGACGGGCTCGAGCTCGAAGCGCCACCGGTGTTTGCCCACGTGGCACCAGGCGATCCGCTCGTTCTCCTCGAATTCCACCACCTTGGAGGTCATCGGATAGGGCAGGCCGATCTTCATGCTCATGCCGAACTTCGAGCCCAGTTCGAGTCGGTCGGGGCCCTTGCGGGTGCCCTGCACCGAACCGGAGCCGTCCATGGCCACGTGACCCTCGGGCGAGGCCAGGATGTCGAAGATGGCGGCCGGCTCGGCGTCGATGACTCGGCTCACCGAGACCATTTGGGATTCCGTCATTGGTTGCTCATTTCTCGAGAGTGTCGCGAAGGGCGGCGTCGAGTTCGCGGTGGCGGAACTCGAAACCGCTCTCCTCGAGCACGGTGGGCTGGACTCGGGCGCTGGTGAACAACAAGGCCTCGGCCAGTTCGCGGCCGAGGCGGGCGTTCACCGCCAGGCGGGGGGTGGGCAAGATGGTGGGGCGGCCCAGCACCCGGCCGAGGGTGGTGGTGAACTCGGCGTTGGTGACCGGGTTGGGGGCGGTGAGGTTGACCGGTCCGTCGACGTCGGCGGTGAGCAGATGGCCGATGGCGGCCACCTCGTCGGCCAGGCTGATCCAGCTCCAGAACTGGCGGCCGTCGCCGATGCGCCCCCCGAGCCCGAACTTGAAGAAGGGGAGCTGGGCGGCCAGCGCACCACCGGTGGCATCGAGCACGATGCCCGTGCGCAGATACACCAGCCGGGTGTCGGGACCGGTCTGGGCCGCACCTTCCCATCTCTGGCATACGTCGGCCAGGAAGTCGTCCCCGGGTTCGGCCGACTCGTCGACCGGTTCGTCGCCGCGATCACCGTAGAACCCGACCGCCGAGCCGCTGAGCCAGACCGCAGGAGGGCGATCGAGTTGTTCGATCGTGCGGGTCAACAGCGTCGTGCCGTTGGTGCGACTGTCGAGGATGCGGGCCTTTTGTTCCGTCGACCACCGCCGGGTCTCGATCCCTTCTCCGGCCAGGTGCACGATGCCGTCGACACCCTCCAGGCCGGCGGCGTCGATCGAACCGGCCCGGGGGTCCCAGCTGATGGTCTCGCCCGATGTGGCGTTCGAACCGGGGCGCACCAGCCGGGCCACCCGGTGTCCGTTGCCCACCAGGTCGGCCACCAACGCCTCACCGATGAAGCCGGTTGATCCGGTGATGGCGATGTCCATCGGCCGATCCTCTCACGGCGTCGGTCGCCACCACTAGCCTGGGACGCAGATGTCGAAGGAGGGCCCGTGAGTGTGCAAGGTGATGGACTAGGTCAGGAGTTCGACGAGGGCGGATTCAACTTCCGGATCGTGATCTTCGGCATCCTGGCGGTCATCTTGGTCGTGTTCATCTTCCAGAACACGTCGTCCACGGAGGTCAAGTTCCTCGGCTTCGATTCCGAGCCGCCGCTGTGGGTGTCGCTGGGTCTCGCGGCCGTGCTCGGTGCCCTGGTCGGACAGCTGGGGGCCTGGATCTATCGCCGCTCTCGACGGAACCGCGCCGAGACCTGAATCAGAGCTGTTCGATGTTGGGGGCCGCAGGAAGGGCGTTGCGGCAGTCGAGCACCCACGACCCGGACCCGGTCACCAGGTCGAGATCCACGTTGTCGTGGTCGACGAGCAACACCACGGCGTCGGCCTGATCCAGCTCGGACTGGGTGAGCCCGACGCGATCGACACCGACCGGGAACTGGTCCGGCTCCACATGATCATCGTGGGCCACTACGTCGGCTCCCAGTGCCATGAGCTGATCGGCGATGGCCATCGACGGCGCTTCCCTGGCGTCACCGGTGTTTCGTTTGTAGGCCAACCCCACCAACAGGATGCGTTGACCCTTCACGGCCAGACCCTGCTCGTTGAGCCCGGCCTGGACGCGGCGGACCACGTAGTCGGGCATGTGGTTGTTGACGTCGTTGGCCAACTCCACGAAACGGAACGACGTGCCCAGCGAGCGCTTCACCTGCCAGGACAGATACGACGGGTCGATCGGCAGGCAGTGCCCGCCGACCCCCGGTCCGGGAGTGAAGCGCAGGTACCCGAAGGGTTTGGTCGACGCCGCGTCGATGGCGGCCCAGATGTCGATGCCGAGGTCGTTGGCGAACATGGCCAGCTCGTTCACCAGGGCGATGTTGACGTGGCGGAAGGTGTTCTCCAACAACTTGGTCAGCTCGGCTTCGCGAGGTGACGGGACGGCGACCGTGGTGTCGCACAGTTGGTCGAAGAACCAACGAACCCGGGCCAGCGACGCCTGGTCGACACCGCTCACCACCTTGGGCGTGTTCTCCAGATTCCAGACAGGGTTGCCCGGGTCGATGCGTTCGGGGCTGTAGCCGAGGTGGAAGTCGGGGCCGGGTCGCAGCCCCGAACCCTCGGCCAGGATGGGGCCGAACAGCTCCTCGGTGGTGCCGGGGTAGGTGGTCGACTCGAGGATCACCGTGCAGCCCGGTCGGACGAACGGTGCGAGGGCCCGGGCTGCGTCTTCCACGAAACGAAGGTCGGGGTCGCCTTCGCGCAGCGGTGTGGGCACCGACACAACCGCGAAGTCGAACTCCTTCACATCGGTCACGATCGAGGTCGGCTGGTAGCGGCCGGATTCCAGGGCGGCGGCCAGCGTGTGGTCGGTCACGTCCTCCACGTAGGAGGAGCCGGCCCGGAGCAGATCGATACGAGACTCGTCGAGGTCGAATCCGACCACTTCGAAGCCGGCTTTCACGGCCTGCATGGCCACCGGCAAACCGACGTACCCCTGGCCGATGACGGCAACCCGTTGTAGTTCCGGGGCGGCGGGCATCAGGCCGTCGCCGGTTGCGCAACCGACACGTCGTCGTCTTCGTTGCGGCGTTTGGCGGCCAAGATGAAGAACAGGCCCAGGCACAACAGGACGAGACCGCTCTTGATGATGAGGGTGCCCGCCCCGGTGAACGCCACCGAGTCGGGGATGCCGTCGCCGTCGGTGTCGACACCAACGCCGGCGCCGACGGCCAGCACCGTGACCTGGGCCACCATGACGACGTCGCCACAGGTGGCCGTCACCGGGTACACGCCGGGCTGGAGGGCGAGCGTGACATCGGGGAGGAAGAAGTCGCCGTTGGTGTCCGGTGTCGTCTCGCCGAGGGTGATGCCGAGCGGTTCGATGGTGAAGACAACGGCTGGTTCACCCTCGCAGCCCGTGCCCAACATCGACACGGTGCCGCCGGTGTTGATCACCGGGGGATCGATGACGAATCCCTGGGTACCGCCGTACTGAGCGTGGGCAGGGGAGAGTCCGAGCAGCAGCGCCATGACGCACGCGAACAAGCCAGACAGAGCCTTCATCACTAACAGGGTCGGCACGAGAGGCGGTCCGTTTTAGGACTTCACGATGGTCAGGCGATCGGTGCGCAGGTCGGCCGCAACGATCGGTTCGCCGATGCCGCCGACGTCGACGGTGATGTGATCGGGTTCGGCGAGGGGCTGGGGGGCGATGGTCAGCTGGTACGCCGCCGGGTCGGCGACCTGCCCGATCAGGTCGATCTCCAGCTCGACCGTCTCGCCGGGGCCGATCTCGAGGTATGTCGAGTACGTCTGCCAACCCAGTTCGAGGTTGGTCTCCATGAGGTGCGTCTCACCGTCGACACGGGCGCCGGCAATGAGATGAGGGCTGTACACCGACAGGTACTGGCGGTTGGTGCCCAGCGGCAGGCCCTGGTCGTTGCTGCCGATCACACTGGGGGGCAGGCCCCGGGCCGGGGCGCCGTTGGTGAGCGACACCGTCACCGTTGCGACCAGCTCGCCGGTGTCGGGGTCGACCGTCGCCCGGTACCGAATCGAACGGTCCAGGAACACGTCGATCTTGTTCTGGGCCGAATTCTGGTGGGCGACGGCCAGGAAGTCGCCAGTGGTGGTGTCGGCCGCAGGAAAGGCCCCGTCGAGCCCGCTCACGGTGAAGAACGAGGCCGGTCGATCGGTCCAGGCCACCACACGGTCCGCCGCCACGGCTGGGCCGAGCACGTCGCGTACCGCACCGAGCGACGGGAAGTCGGCGGCCAGCAGCTGTTCGAACAGCGCCCCGGCCGTCTCGGCCAGCATGGCCTCTCGTTCGTCGTTGTCCTCGAAGGCGTCGTACTGCTCGCGCAGGAGATAGTCGGCGGCGTTGTGTTCGGTGAGCGGGCGATCTGCGCCGGGTACGTCGATGGGGCCGGTGAACGCCAACAGCGCTTCCAGGCCGATCGGGTCGACCGCCAGGACACCGTCGACCGGTCGACCGGTCTGGCGCACCAGTCCGGCGGCCACGGCGGCAACGGTGGGGAAGTCGGGCGAGAAGGTGATGTCCTGGAAGTGGCCGGCGGGGTCGAATCGCCCCCATCGGGCGACGTAGTCGTCGGGGGCGACCAGTTCGGCCTCGGCCTGCACCAGGGCGCGGTTGATGTCACCGGCTCGGCCGGTCTCGGTGAGCTCCACCCGCCCGTCGGCGGCGGTCACCATGACCCAGCTCCCGATGAATCCACCCATTCCGCGGGCTTCGGCCGGTGTGGTCAACAAGACGAGGTAGTGGCGAGGGGTGTCGCGGCCGAGCAGCATCGGCAACTCGCGCGCCGCCACGGCGGCCACCTCGGCCGCCGGTGCGATGTCGTCGAGGCCTTGCCGGAGCTCGTCCAGCGGCCCGGCGGCGGGGGCCAACAGCCAGGGCGACTCGATGGCGGCCAGGTTGGTGATGGCTCGTTGGACGGTGAGATTGAGGCGCTCCAGTGGTGCCACGGCCGGATCGAACGCAGCCAGTTCGATGGTGCCCTCCACCGGGCGGAGTCGATCGGTGTCGACCGCGGCAGCTGCGTCGGCCGCCGCCCCCGCGAGTGCGGTGGCCTCGGCCGTGGTCACCTGGGCCGCTCGTACGTGCTGGCCGGCCACCGGCACCAGCCGGGCCGGTTGGGCCAGGGGTGAGGTGAGCCAGCTCGATGCCCGACCGAGGTCGGACGATGCCTGGTCGAGCCGACCGCGGGCGGCGGCCACGTTGCCGTCGCGAACCGCCTGGAGGCCCTCCTGGCTGGCCGTGACACCGCTGCGCAGGTCACCGGCGGCCACGAACACGGTGATCACCGCACCGAGGACGGCCAGCACCGCGGCGAGCGTGATGGCGGCGGCTGCCTTGCGAAGGCGTCGGGTGGTGGTGTCGTCGAGCACGACCCAGGCCGAGACGGCGGCCGGGGCGATGACCAGTAGGGCCACGACGGTCTCCATCAGCCGAGGCCCGGGGAGGTCCATCGACAACAAGACGATGGCGGTGATTCCCCCGACCAGCGCACCGACCGATCGGCGGCGTGGTCCCCGAATGGAGGTGGCCGTCACCGCGGCGGCACCGACCGCGGCCGCCAGCAGCAGCCAATTGCTGGAGCAGATCACGGCGGCTGCCGCCAGCAGCGGCCAGGTGCGACGACGGGCTCGCGAGCCGATCCAGCACAAGCCGGCGGTGAAGATGCCTCGGTAGGCGGCGTCGATGAGCCAGAGCTCGGTCGCCTGGCCGTCGGTGAAGACCGCAGCCGTCAACGCCGACGTCAGGGTGATCGCCGCCACCAACTGCCGTTCGCGGGCCGATGTGCGACGCCGAGTGCGTCGTCGACCGGGGACCCCGTCGGCCAAACGGGGTGGCGTCGAAACCGCCACTGGTGCCGCATCTGACGGCGACATTGTCCTCACGATGAACCCCTGTCGGCCGATGGAATGGCGACATGAGAGCGACCCAGTGGCTGCAACCCGTCGTCCGACGTTTCCCGATCGCCTGTGAGGCAGCCGCCGATGTCATGGCCTGGTCGTTGGCGCTGGCCCTGGCCATGTTGGTCCGGTTCGACCTGACGTTCAGCAACTGGGGACGGTGGAACATCCCGCTCGCCATGGTGTTGGCCGCCGGCTTCCAGGTCGGTGCCGGCTACCTGTTCGGTTTGTACCTGCGGCGGTGGCGCACCGGGAGCTTCGACGAGGTGGCCTCACTCGCCAAGTCGGCGGTTGTGGTCTCGGGCAGCATCGTGGTGCTGGGCCTCGCCGTACCCTCGGTCCGCCTGGTGCCCACCAGCGTGGGCCTGGCCGCCGGTGGTCTGGCCCTGTTGGCCATGGCCGGCGTGCGCTACACGCGCCGCATCTACGCCGACCGGCGACTGCGGCCCCGTGCGGCCAGCAAACGAGTGGTGGTGTTCGGGGCCGGTGAAGGTGGTGCCCAGGCCCTTCGGTCGATGCTCCGCAACCCCGACAGTCCGTATCTTCCGGTGGTGTTGCTCGACGACGACCCGGCCAAGCGCCACCTGCGAATCCTGGGTGTACCCGTGGTGGGCGACCGCCACGACCTGGCCCGAGTAGTGGCCGAGTTCGAACTCGACGAGCTGGTGGTGGCCGTGCCCTCGGCCGACAGCGTCATGATCCGAGAGCTGTCCGAGAGTGCGCTCACCCACGAGATCCCCATTCGGGCGCTGCCCCAGGTCAACGAGCTGTTCGACGGCAAGGTCGGCTTGTCCGACATCCGGCCGCTGACCGAGGCCGATCTGTTGGGCCGCCACGAGATCGACACCGACATCGATGTGATCGCCGGTTACCTCACCGGGCGCCGAGTGCTGATCACCGGCGCCGGGGGGTCGATCGGATCGGAGCTGTGCCGTCAGATCCATCGATTCGGGCCGGCCCAGCTGGTGATGCTCGATCGCGACGAGTCGGCCCTACACGCCACTCAACTCGATCTCTACGGGCGGGCGCTGCTCGACTCCCGCAACCTGGTGGTCGCCGATCTGCGCGATCGCGAACGGATCTTCGAGGTGTTCGCCGAACACCAACCCGAGGTGGTCTTCCATGCCGCCGCCCTCAAGCACCTTCCGTTGCTGGAGATGTATCCCAACGAGGCGGTCAAGACGAACATCTGGGGGACCTGGCATGTGCTCGAGGCAGCCGCCGCCACCGACGTGGAGCGGTTCGTCAACGTGTCCACCGACAAAGCGGCCGACCCGGCGAGTGTGCTGGGGTACACGAAACGCCTGGCCGAACGATTGACGGCCTTCGCGGCCCAGCAAACAGCCGGGACCTATCTCAGCGTTCGATTCGGCAACGTGTTGGGGAGCCGGGGATCGATGCTCGGCGCCTTCGAACGTCAGGTCGCCGACGGCGGCCCGGTGACGGTCACCCATCCCGAGGTCACCCGGTTCTTCATGACCGTCGAAGAGGCATCACAGCTCGTCATCCAGGCCGGCGCGGTGGGCCGTGACGGTGAGGCGTTGGTGCTCGACATGGGTGAGCCGGTCCGCATCCTCGACGTCGCCCGCCGCTTGGTGGCCCAGGCCGAACGGCCGGTCGAGATCGTGTTCACCGGCCTCCGACCCGGAGAGAAGCTGCATGAGGTGCTGATGGGGGCGGGGGAGGTCGACGAGCGACCTGCCCACCCACTGATCTCCCACGCGCCGGTTGCCGCACTCGACCCGACCGACCTCGAAGGTCTGTATGAGATCCCCCAGCGGGAGGCGCTCATCACCGAGCTGGCGCGGCTCGGTCGTCAGCAGGTCGGCGGACTGCATTCTCCGCTCCGCTGATGGACCCCTTCGCCGGGATCTTGGTCGGGTTGGCCGTCACCGGCTGGATCGCAGTTCTCGACCGGGGCCGTCCGACGGCCCCGTTGGTGGCGGCAGTAGCTGTGCTGGCCCTGGCCCCCCTTGGTCTTCGCCGCGACATCGAAACCCTCGCAACGTGTGGTCTGGCGGCCGTGCCCCTCACGGTCATGTTGGTGGTGGTGGGGCGCCAGTTCCGCGTCGGGGTCGTGGGGGTGCTCCTCGTGGCCAGTGTGGCCGCGGCCGCGCTGGCCACCCCCGACACCGAAGGTCCTCTGCTGCTGGCCGCCTTGTTGATCGCACCCGCGGTGGGTGCGGTGGTATCCGATCGAACCGAGCGCTTGACCTATGTGGGTGCCGGTCTGTTCGGCCTGGCCTGGGCGCTGGCCATGGCGCACGGCACCGGTGGTCGACCGTCGTCGCTCGTCGGAGCGGTGGCGGCGTGGGGAGTGCTCGCCGGATTGGCCCTCGCCGCCCCTTGGTGCCGGCGCTGCCCCCCGGTGCCGGCCGCGGTCGCCATCGCCATGCAGCTGGCCATCGCCCCCTGGCTGGCCCGTCTCGTCGGACTGCGGGGCGAGTGGTCCGCACCCATCCGCGACGCCGCGGTGGTGTGGGCCGCGTTGGTGGTGTCGTCAGTGCTGGTTCGTCGGGCGGGCCGGTACACCGACGACGGTGTTGCCCGACTCGACGTCGGCGGTGACCACCGCACCGGCACCGACCACGACGTCGTCGCCGATATGGCATCCGGGTAGGACCACGGCACCAGAACCCAGCAACACGCGATCGCCGATGGTCACGTTGCCGCTGAGGATGACCCCGGGCGAACAGCTCACGAAGTCACCGAGGCGGCAGTCGTGGGAGACGACAACATTGGGGTTGAGGTGGACGTGGACACCCGTGCGGATGTTGGTGGTGAGACGAACCCCGGCCGCCACGATGGCCCCCGGTCCCATGGCGACGTCGGAGCCCATCGTGGCCGAGGGGTGCACGAGCGCCTGTTCCAGGGTGGACTCGCCGAGACGTGCCGCCATCCGGGCCCGTACCGCCGGGTCACCGATGGCGATGACAGTTCGACTGGCCCCCACGACATCGGGATGCGCGGGTCCCAGGATTCCGGCTTGGTGTTCGTCGTCCACCACACCGATGAGATCGAAGCGCGGGTCGATGGTGTTGATCGCGGCCACGATGTCGGCCGTCTCGCGACCATGGCCACCGGCGCCGACGATCACCAGCGGGGTCATGCGGCTGAGCTGTCGGTCGTGACTGCGGCCAGCGGGTCGTCGGCGGGGTGGCCTTCGACGCCGGCGCCTGCAGTGGTGGTGCCCAACGATCGGGCGATCAACACCAGGTCCAACCGGGCCGACTGACGAGTGATGTAGTCCAGGTCCAGCTCGATGCGATCGGCCCACAACAAGGCGTTGCGCCCCTCGACCTGGGCCAGTCCGGTGATGCCGGGCCGGACGCTGAGACGCCGGCGCTGGCGATCGGTGTATCGCTCGATCTGGTAGGCGAGGGTGGGTCGCGGGCCGACGATGCTCATGTCGCCCCGAGCGACGTTGACCAGTTGCGGGAGCTCGTCGAGCGACCAACGTCGAAGCCATGCGCCCAGGCGGGTGATGTGTCGAGCGTCGGGGAACACCGGGTTGTCGCCGTCCACCATCGTGCGGAACTTCAACAGGGTGAACGTTTCACCGTGTCGGCCGACCCGTTCCTGGCGGAAGACGACCGGCCCCCGACTGGTGAGGCGGATGGCGACGGCGCAGACGATGCCGAGCAGAGCAGCGGGGAGCGCCAAGGCGGCCACCACGGTCAGGTCGAGGGCTCGTTTGCCGCGATAGTGCCGCGACCACGGGTTGGTGATCACCGCACCAGCGCCAGACGGCCTTGCATCCAGGCCACCGTTTCGGTGAGGCCGTCCTTCAGTTCGACGGGAACGATCCCCGGAAAGAGCTGCTCGAGCCGCTGGTTGTCGGCCTGGCTGTGCGGCACATCGCCCGGGCGGGAATCGTGGTGTTCGACGGTCAGTGTGTGACCGAGCACATCCTCGAGGATCGCGATCACACCGAGCAGGTCGGTTCGGGTGCCGAAGGCCAGGTTGATGGGATCAGGATCGGAGATCCGATCGGTGATCGATGTGGCCAGCACCGTCGCCACGGTGTCGACGTAGGTGAAGTCTCGCGACTGCGTTCCTGCCCCGTGTACCGGCAACGGTTCGCCTCGCAGGGCGGCATCCACGAAGGCGGGAATGACGGCGGCGTACGCATGGCCGGCGGGCTGGAGCGGGCCGAACACGTTGAAGAAGCGGAAGGCACACACGTCGAGCCCGTAGCAGTGCCGATAGGCGAGGGCGTAGGACTCGGTGGCCAGTTTCGACACGGCGTAGGGGCTGATCGGCTGGGGCCGCAAGCCTTCGTGTTTGGGGAGGGTCGGGTTGGCGCCGTACACCGACGACGACGAGGCCACCGCCACCGAGCGGGATCCGTCGCGTCGAGCGGCCTCGAGCACGTTCAGGGTGCCGGTGGCGTTGACCAGGTGGGAGGTCACGGGGTCGGCCACCGACCGCGACACCGAGGGTCGGGCGGCCAGGTGGACCACGGCGTCGACTTCGCCGACCGTGGCATCCAATGCGGCCGTGTCGAGGATCGAACCCACGACCAACTCGGTGTTGGTGCCGTCGAGGTTCTCGGCCCGGCCCGAGCTGAGATCGTCGAAGGCGACGACTCGTCCGATTCCGGGCGTGGATCCCAGGATCCGGCACAGGTTGGCGCCGATGAACCCGGCGCCGCCGGTCACGACGACCGACGACGTAGAGGTGGTGGTAGTGGTGGCAGAGACGTCCATTGTTCGCTCCCATCGGCCCCGGCAGCGGGGGATCAAGGGCTAGCGTCGCCCTGTCATGCGCGTGTTGCAGCTGGTGTCGGACACCGACCGCCGAGGGGCCCAGGTCTTCGCCGTGCACCTGGACCGGGCCCTGCGCGAGGGTGGCATCGATGTGTCGACCATGGCGCTGTGTCCGGGGTCGTCGGCCAACGGACTCGTACTGGAGACACTCACCGGCTCGAGGTGGTGGATGGCCGGACTGCCGGCCCTGCGGCGGCGGGCGGGAGGAGTCGACGTGGTGATCGCCCACGGGTCCACCACCCTGCCGGCCTGTGCGGTTGCGGTGCCGAAGGCAACGCCGTTCCTCTACCGCAGCATCGGGGATCTTCCCCGGTGGGTGGGCACCGGGTTCAAGCGGCGGCGGGTGGCCCACATGCTGCGGCGGGCGGCCGGTGTGTCGGTGCTGTGGTCGGATCTGGTGCCCTTCGTGACCGACACCATGGGTGTGGCCGACGTGAGGGTGATACCCAACGCGGTCGCGGTGGCCGACTTTCCGCCCCGTAGTCAGCGGGAGCGGCTGGCGGCCCGGCACCAGCTGGGGCTCGATCCGTCGATCCCGGTGGTGGCTCACATCGGTTCGTTGAGCCCCGAGAAGCGGGTCGGCTTGCTGCTCGATGCCGTCGCCCACGTCGGCGGCCAGCTGGTGCTGACCGGCGGCGGCCCCGAACGGTTCGACCTGGAGGCCGCCGCCGAGCGATCTGGGGTGACGGCCACGTTCACCGGGACCCTGGCCGATCCCGGGGTGGTGTACGCCGCCGCTGATGTGGTGGCCCTGGCCAGCCGAACCGAGGGGCAGCCGGCCGTGCTCATCGAGGCCGCGCTGTCGGCGCGGGCCGTGGTTGCCCCGCGGGTCGGCGGGATCGGTGAGCTGGTCGATGACGGGGTCACTGGCGTGCTGTACGACGGCGACGGCGATGGGGACGACCTGGTGGCGGCCCTTTCGACCGCCCTCGACCGCGCCGAGACCCTCGGTGCGGCCGGGCCCGGTTGGGCCGGCGGTCGCTTCGACATCGACATCGTTGCCAGTCGATGGCTCGACTGGCTGCAGGAGTTTTCGGGGTCGTGATCTAGAAGAGCTCGATGTCGCCCAGACGCAGCGCGAAGTCGTCGAGACCGGGCGCTGCTTCGGCCAGCCGCCGGGTGGTCAGCACCGGGCCCTGGCCCGGAAGGCGCAGCAGGCCGGGGACCGACGAACCGGCCGCGATCTCGTAGTCGGCCGACACCGCTCGTCGCACCTTCTTCAGGGCATCGGTCACCGCGGCGGGCGCCACCGCGAGCACGTCGGCCAGGACCAGTTCGGTGGCCACTCCTCGACGGCGGAGTCGGAAGACCACGGCGGCGTCGTCGGTGGTGATCACGCGGTAGTGCAGCTCGGGAAGCCCATAACGCCAACGCAGGAACGATCCGCTGCGGTTGGTGGTCATGGCCTGGTCGGGATCGGTCGCCAGATGATCGACGAACTGGTCGGTGAAGACTGTGACGGGGTCGTCGCCGGCATCGGTGGGCAGACTCCACTTCTGGGCCGGTTCGCGTGATCGGGCCATACGGGCCAACGCAGGGAGGGAGTGCGGTCGGACCCAGGTGGCGACCTGGCCCACTTCTTGCCAGCCCATCTTCAGGTAGCCGGGCCGGCTCTGGTCGTTGGGGGTGTTGAAGACGAACGAGACACCATCGGCCGCCTCGGCCTCGATGGCGTGTTCGGTGAGGCGCCGGAAGATGCCGCGGCCCTGATGGTCGGGGTCGGTCGCCGTGTCGACCGGTCGGACGGCGCGAGCCACGCGGCTGTCGGGCCGGCGGAACTCCCACCGCATCAGCGCCCGGATGCCGACGATCTGATCGGCATCGACGGCTACCCACAATCGAGACGGGCCGAACGGATTGGCCGAGTGTTTCCATTCGAAGAGCGTTCGATTGGGTTCGGCCGGATTCCAGCCCAGAGCCCGCCCGGCCAAAGCGACCACTGCATCGAGTTCGTCGGGCAACGCCTTGCGGATCCGAATGGAGTCGGCCATCGCCGACGACCCTATCGGCGCGATGGGCACCGCTTGAGTCCTCGACGGCGGCGCCGATGGAACATCGTGTCCGAACGGTTGCGCCTGGTCACCAAACACGTCGCCCGCTTCGCCGATCGCTTTCGCCCGGCGCCCGCGGGTCTGGTCATCCTCGCCTATCACCGCGTGGGCCGAGCGTCGACGCTCGAGGTCGATCTTCCGGTGACCACCTTCGACGCCCAGATGGCCCGGTTGGCCCAGGCTCGCTGCGTGATCGAGCTGGGTGAAGCGGTCAGTCGCCTCGAGGCCGGGGAGGATCTCGCCGGTCGGGTGGTGATCACCTTCGACGACGGCACCGCTGACTTCGCCGAGCACGCCCTACCGGTGCTGGAGTGTTATCAGGTGCCGGCCACCCTGTACGTCGCCACTCGTTTCATCGACGAACAGCGGTGTTTCCCCGATGCGGGCAAACCGCTGAGTTGGTCGGCGCTGGCCGAGTGTCAGTCGACCGGGCTGGTCACGGTCGGTTCCCACACCCACACCCATGCGCTGCTCGATCGCATCGACCCACGGGCTGCGGCCGGTGAGCTGGATCGTTCGATCCAGTTGCTGGGCGATCGCCTGGGTCGGCCGGTGGAGCACTTCGCCTACCCCAAGGCCGTGCCGGCCTCGCCCGATGTCGAGAACCTGGTTCGGCTGCGGTTCCGGTCGGCGGCCCTGGCCGGCACCCGGCCCAATCCGGTCGGCACCGACGTCCACCGCCTGGCCCGATCGCCGGTGCAGTACAGCGATGGAGTCGACTTCTTCGAACGCAAGGTCGGCGGCGGTATGGCCCTGGAGGACGACCTGCGGCGGCTGTTGAACCGGCGGCGCTACGCCGGCCTGGCGCGATGACCACTGTCACTCTGAACACCGGGGGATTGCGCCGGCCGACCGTGGTGCACGTCACCACCACCGACATGAGCCTCGACTGGTTGCTGCGCCCGCAGCTGGAGGCCTTCTCGGCCGCCGGCTTCGAGGTCATCGGTGCCTCCGCGACCGGCCCTCACGTGGCTGCGTTGGAGGCGTCGGGTATCCGCCATGTCGCCATCGAGAACCTCACCCGAGCCATGCGGCCGGGCAACGACGCCCGGGCCTACCGCGAGCTGGTGGCGCTGTTCCGGCGCCTTCGTCCCGACATCGTGCACACCCACAACCCGAAGCCAGGTGTCCTGGGCCGGCTGGCCGCCTGGCGCGCCGGAGTCGGCGCGGTCGTCAACACGGTGCACGGACTGTACGCCCAGCCCACCGACGGGTGGCTGCGTCGCGGTGTGGTCTACGGCATCGAACGGGCGGCGGCCACCTGCTCGGACATCGAGCTGGTGCAGAATCCCGAAGACGTCGACACCCTGCTCCGCCTCGGCCTGCCCGAGCGAAAGGTGCGGTTGTTGGGCAACGGGGTCGATCTGGACCGCTTCGGGCCCCAAGATCTCCGCGATGACGAACTCGCCCGGCGACGGGTGGCCATCGGTGTCGATCCCGAGGCCGTGGTGTGTGGAGTTGTGGGTCGCCTCGTGAACGAGAAGGGGTATCGCGAAGTCCTGACCGCGGCGCACCGGCTGCGGGCGACGGCACCCAACCTGCAGCTGGTGGTGGTGGGCCCGACCGAACCGGACAAGGCCGATGCGGTCCCGGCCGACTTGGTCGATCGCGCCCGCCGAGACGGCGTGGTCTTCCTGGGTCAACGCGACGACGTACATGAGCTGTACCCACTGTTCGACCTCTACCTGTTGGCGTCGTACCGGGAGGGATTCCCCCGGTCGGCGATGGAGGCCGCGGCCTGTGGCCTCCCGCTGGTGGTGACCGACATCCGGGGTGGCCGCCAGGTGGTCGACCACGACCACACCGGCCTGCTGATCCCGGCTGCCGATGCCGACGCCATCGTCGATGCGGTCGGCGCGCTGGCGCTCGATCCCGGCCGTCGGCGCCTCATGGGGAAACGATCGTTGGCCAAGGCCCGCGCCGAGTTCGATCAGCAACACCAGATCAACCGCACTCTGGCGGCCTACGGTGAGCTCTTGGCTCAGACCGTGGCCACCTCTCGATAGATCGATTCGAGACGACCCATCGTTCGTTTCACGTCGAAGGCTTCGGCCGCGGAAGCGGCCCGGCGGCCCATCTGCTCACGGCGATCGCGATCGATTCCGATCTCGTCGTAAGCCCGAGCCAGGCCGTCGACGTCGTCGATGTCGGCCAACAGGGCCTCGTTGCCGTGGGTGACGACCTGGGGGATACCGCCGGCGCGGGTGGCCACCACCGGGAGGCCCAGGGCCATGGCCTCCATGAGCGCCACCGGGAGCCCTTCGTGACGCGAGGTCAACGTGAAGGCGTCGCAACCGGCGAGGACCCGGGTGGCGTCGTCTCGGTAGCCGAGCATGAGCACACGCGACCCCAGACCGAGCTCGCGGTGGAGTCGACTGATCTCATCGGCCCGCGGCCCCTGCCCGACGAGCACGAAGCGTCGATTCGGTGTGGCCGCCGCGGCCCGGAGCAACACGTCGTGGGCCTTCTCCGGTCGAAAGTTGGCCACGCAGCCGATGACGACCTCGTCGTCGGCCAGGCCCAACTCGGCCCGGACGGCGGCCCGTTCTCCCCGCAGCGAGGCCACGGCGGCCACATCGATGCCGTGGACCAGCGACTCGACCGGGACGCCCGGTGGCATGGTGGTGCGGACGTCGTCGGAAACGGCGATGGTGGCGTCGTCCCAACCGATCGTGAGGCGGTTCAGCGCTCGGGTCAGCCGGTGGTGGCGCGGCCAGCGGTTGTGTTCGGTGGTCACCACCCCCGGTCGGCGTTGGCCCGGCAGGGTGCGGGTGACCACCCGGGCTGCGGCGGCCATGAGCGGCGAATGGGCGTGGACCAGGTCGAAGGGTCGATTCCGGAGCAGGCGCCGGAGGGCGAGGGGCCAGGGTCCGGGGCCCAGACGGGTCACCTCCACACCTTCGGCCTCGAGATCGTTGACCAGGTGGTCCTTCTCGGCGACGACGTACGCCACCTCGTAGCCGAAGTCGGCTCGATCACGGCAGCGGGCCTGTTCCAGCAGGAGCTGCTCGGCCCCACCTGGACCCAGGCCCTTGATGAGCTGGAGGACGCGGACGAGCCCCTCGGGGTCCTCAGCCATGGCTGCGGATGATCGCCTCGATGACGCGATCCTGATCGGATTCGGAGAGGGCCGAACCCGACGGGAGACAGACACCTTCGGCGAAGACCCGTTCGGCCACCGCACCGCCGCGCATGCGACAGCCGGCGAAAGCCGGTTGCCGGTGCATGGGTTTCCACGCCGGTCGGGCCTCGATGTCAGCCGCGGCCAGATCGTCGATGAGACCGGCGGGCCGGACGGGACTGGACGTTCGGTCGAGGCTGATGACCGTGAGCCAGTGGTTGGTGGTGCCGTCGACGGGATCGTCGAGGAAGGACACACCGTCGAGATCGGCCAGGCCCTGCCGGTAGCGGGTGTTCACCCGACTCCTTGCCGCCACCCGGTCGGGCAACTGGCTCAGCTGGGAGCGACCCATGGCGGCCAACAGGTTGCTCATGCGGTAGTTGAAGCCGATCTCGCGGTGTTCATAGTGGGGTTCGGGTTCGCGTGCCTGGGTGGACAAGAATCGGGCCCGCTCCACCAGGGAGGCATCCTGGCTGAGCAGGGCGCCGCCACCGCTGGTGGTCAGGATCTTGTTCCCGTTGAACGACAAGGCGGCCATGGCCGCAAACGATCCGGCCGGTCGACCCCGGTGGGTCGCCCCCAGGGACTCGGCGGCGTCGGAGATGAGCGTGACATCGTGGCGCCGACAGATGGCTTCCAGCCGGGTGTAGTCGGCACAGCGGCCGTACAGGTCGACCGCGATCACTGCGGCCACCCGTCGGCGGCGGAGCTTCGCCGCCCGCAGCTCCTCTTCGACCAGGTCGGGATCGAGGTTCCATGAGTGGCACTCGGAGTCGACGAAAACCGGTTCGGCGCCCACGTAGGTGACGGCGTTGGCGGTGGCGGCGAAGGTGAGCGAAGGCACTAGCACCTCCTCGCCCGGCCGTACCCCCGCCAACACGAGGGCCAGGTGTAGCCCGGCCGTGCCGCTGGTGAGTGCGGCCGCCTGGGTCACCCCCGTGGCGTCGGCCAACTCCTTCTCGAAACCGTCGACTTCGGGCCCCAGAGGGGCGATCCAGTTGGAGTCGAAGGCCCGCAAGAGGGCCTCGCGGTCGAGCTGGTTGACGTCGGGGGGAGACAGCAGAATTCGGGCCACAGAGTCCTCCGTTGGCGGCTCACGTTCCTGTTCCTTCGGCCGATAGGCACCCGCATTCAAGGCCGAACGGCCCACTGCCATGGGTCGGATCACCCCCCGGAGAGGTACCTCCCGCGCGTATGGAATTCCTGCGATTCTTTCGAGTGTTGCGCCGCCGTTGGCGGCTCATCGCGGCGTTGTCGGTGCTCGGTGTGGTGGCCGGGTACGTCTCGGCCACCGTGGCCGAGGAGGCCGACCCGCTACCGGTGGAGATCACCCGCTACTCGGCCACCCACACGCTGGTGGTCGACGAGAACCTGCCCCAGGACGTACGCAAGATCGATACCCGCAACCTGGCCCAGATCGCCCGCCGAGTGACCCACGGTGATGTGCCGGCCACGGTGGCGCTGCTGCTCGGGCGCGACGAGGCCGAGGTGGCCACCCGCCTCCACGTCCTGGTCGACAGCAATGCCCAGATCCTCGAGATCACCGCAATCGGCGAGACGGCCGATGGTGCGGTGGAGTTGGCCGATGAGGTTGCCGATGAGCTCATTCGGTACCTCGAACGGGAGGCCACCGATCTCTACGCCGCCGAGGTGGCGGTGCACGAGGCCAAGCTGGAGACGGCCAACCAGAAGCTGGCCGACGTGCGTTCGGACCTGGAGGCGGCGCGGGAATCCGGCGACGAAGGCCAGATCGCGCTGCTCACCGAAACCGAGAACCTGTACGAGTCCCAGCGCAGCCGGGCCGAGATCGACATCGTGGCCCATCGCTCCGAGGGCGAACCGATCGTGCCGATGGAGACCCTCGAATCGGCGGCTTCGGTCGAGATCACCGACGCCGAATACGAAGCCGCTCGGCGTGCCGCGCTCACCGGCGACAACATCGATCTGGGGACGGCCTCCGACAGTGCGGCCCGCGGTTCGGGCACCCGACGGTCCGGCTTGCCCATCCCGTCGAGCCCCGGTGCACGAGCCGTCCTGGGTGGCATCGTCGGCGCCCTGCTCGCCATCGGCATCATCATGGTGCTCGATCGCCTCGACCCTCGGCTCCGGACCAAAGAAGACGTCGAGTTGGCGATCGACATCCCGGTCATCGCCGAGATCCCGCCGCTGAGTCGGCGTCAGCAGCGCGAGACCGAAGTCCTGGCCTTCAGTGCGCCCCGCTCGAGGGCCGCCGAGGCCTATCGGGTGCTGCGTTCGGCCATCGACTTCGCCGACACCTCCAACAGCGGCCGCCACGGTGCCCAGGTGGTGCTGGTGACCTCACCCGGCCCGTCGGAGGGCAAGACCACCACGGTGGCCAATCTGGCAGTGGTGCTGGCCGAGGCAGACAAGGACGTCTTGGTCGTCAACTGTGACTTCCGTCGGCCCCGTCTCACCGACTACCTCGGCGGCGAGGACCGGGCCCAACACGTGAACCTCACGTCGGTTCCCGGTGTGCACCTCATCACCCACGTGCTGCCCGAGGACTCGGCGCCGACGCCGGCCGACGTGCTGGCCGCCCAGCGACGGGTCATCGAACGGGCCCGGGATCGATTCGACGTGGTGTTGCTCGATACCGCACCGCTGCTGACGACCAACGATGCCACCGATGTGCTCGAAGCCGCCGATCAGGTCGTGATGGTGTTCGGTGCCGGTCGCACCACCCGCGAGGCGGCCGACCGAGCGGCCGAGCTGCTCGAACGCCGCGGTGCATCGATCCTCGGTGCCGTGCTCATCGGCGCCCGAGACGTGCCCAACGCCCGCGAGTACTACTACGAGGGCGACGACTCGTATCTGGTGAAACCCCGCAAACGGTCACGTTCCCGGCCGACAACGCAGGCCACGTCGGGAGCGTCGACCGTCGAACCCGAACCGCGCCCCCCGGCTCCCGCCGCACCGGTTCCGCCTCCCGTACCGGCCCCGACCCCCGCTCCCGCTGCTACCCCTGCCCCCGCGCCTGCTGCCCCTGCTCCGGCCGCCGCGCCCCCTCGGCCCCGGTCGCCCCGTCCGCCGCTTCCCACGTCGCCGCCCCAGGCACCGAATCGGAACCTCACGCTCCAGTCTCGGCTGCCCACCAGACCACCCGAGTGAGCGTGGCCGACTCGACCATCCCGAGGCCGAGCGAACGACGCCGCGGTCCGTCGGCTCGGCCCGCCCGGCGCCGAAGGGACACACTCGACCTGGCCTGGACGGGCACGGTTGCGCCCATCGCCATGGCAGTGGCGTTGGGACTGTTCGCATGGGGCCAGTTCGCGGCCCATCGACCCAGCGGGGCGGGTCTGGTTGCCATCCCGGTGTTGTGTGCCATCGCCTTCGGGATCATTCGACGGCTGGCGGCCACCGAGGACGAGTTCGATCTGGCCGGTATGGCTTGGCTGGCCCTGGGCGTCAAGTTCTGTGCCACCTACTTCCGTCTGCTCGGCGGCGTCGACTCGGTGAGCTACGACAACGAGGGCGCCCGCCTGGCCGAGCACTTCCGGGCGATGGACTTCACCGCGCCGACCGGTCGCTCCATCCCCGGGACCGGCACCGTCCGGTACTTCACCGGTCTGGTCCACCTGGTCACCAACTCCAGCTACGTGGCCACCTTCCTGGTCTATTCGTTCTTGGCTTTCCTGGGCCTGCTGTGTTTCTACCGAGCGTTCGCGGTGGGTATCCCGGGTGGCAACCGCAAGCGCTACGCCGTCCTGGTGTTGTTCTGGCCCAGCTTGTTGTTCTGGCCGTCGAGCATCGGCAAGGAGTCGCTCATGATCTTCGGGCTCGGGCTGGCCAGCCTGGGGGCGGCGCGGATCCTGGCCCGGCTTCCCCGAGGACTGCTCGTGTTCTTGTTGGGGCTCACGGTGGTGGGTCTGGTCCGGCCCCACGTGGCGCTCATCGTGGTGACGGCCATGTTGGTCGGCCTGGTCTTTCGGGCGCCGGTGGGCAACTCCTTGTCGGCCAGCGCCGCCAAGGTGCTCTGCATCGCGGTGTTGTTGGTGGTGGGCGCGGTTGTTGCCGGCGCCACCGCCCGATTCCTCGATCTGGAAGACCTGAACGGCACCAGTGTGGTGAACGAGGCCCTCAACCAGACCGAGGAACAGACGGCTCAGGGCGGAGGTGAGTTCAGCGCGGCGCGGGTTACGTCACCGGTCGACTACCCGTGGGCTGTGGTCACCGTGTTGTTCCGGCCGCTGCTCATCGAGGTCAGCAGCCCGCTGGGATTGTTCAGTTCGCTGGAAGGAATGGTGTTGGCGGTGCTAGGCACCCTCTCGCTGATTCGTTTCGTGCGTCACGTGGGCCGGATCCGCCAGTCGGCCTATCTGGCCTATGCCCTCACCTTCGTCCTGACCTTCTGCTACCTGTTCTCGGCCATCGCCAACTTCGGCATCCTGACCCGCCAGCGCAGCCAGGTGTTGCCGTTCGTGATGGTGTGTCTGGCACTGCCTCAGTACGTGGCCGAGGTGCGGTCCGGTGACACCGAGGAGCTCGATCTCGATCGGCGGCCCACACTACGTCTGGCCCGAGGCCGATGAGTACGGGGCCGATCAGTACGAGGGTGCGGGACTCGGTGGCCGTGGCGCCGTGGGGTGAGGGGGCGCTGTTGCTCGACCTCGAGGAGCGCCGACTACACGAGCTCAATGCCAGCGCCCGGGTCGTCTGGCAGACCTTGGCGACGGTGGGGTTCGAAGATCTGGTCCCGGCCCTGCAGGCTCGGTTCGACGTACCCGCCGGTCGGCTGCAGGCCGACGTGCGCGAGGTGCTGGGTTCGTTCGACAGGGCCGGTCTGCTCACCGACGGCGGTGCCCAAGGCGGCACCACGGGTGATCGGGTGCGGGAAGCGGACGCCGCCGGCCCCCTGTCCGATACCGCCGGTGGTCTGGGCCCGTTCCGCGCCGGACGGGGTTCGTTCGTGGTGACCGTCGATGACCCCCAGTCGGCGGTCGAGCTGGATCGGGTACTGGCGCCGTTGCGCACCGACCTGGCCGTGGGCGAGACACCCCATCGGTTGACGGTGGCGACGGGCCATGACCGTGGACCGGTCGTCGATGGGCTGGTGGCCGACGTCAACGCCCTGGCCGTGCAGACCTCCCCCGACTGCGTCGCCTTCCACGCCGGTGCGGTGGCAGTTGATGGTCGAATCGTGATGATGCCGGGAGTGTCCAACAGCGGGAAGAGCACACTCACCGCCGCCATGATTCGGGCCGGAGCCACATATCTCACCGACGAGGTCGCCCTGCTCGATCCTTGCTCACACCAGCTTGTGCCGTATCCGAAATCGATCTCGCTCGACCCGGGTTCGTTTGCCCTCCTGAGCGACCTGTGTCCGCCCTCGACCGACGGATTCGCCGACCATCGCCGGCACAAGTGGCACGTCGATCCCCGCCCGCTCGCCGACATCGCTTCTCCGGGTCCCATCGCAGCGATCGTGACACCCGTGCATCGTCACGGCGCCGCCACCAACATCGAGATGCTCGAACCCCGTGAGGCCGTGGACGTGTTGTTGGCCAACAGCTTCGACTTCGCCGCCGCCGGGCCGGCCGGGTTCGCCGCCCTGGTTCGGCTGGCCCGCGAGGTCCCCGTCGGCCGACTGGTGATGGACGACCTGGACCAGGCTGTGGATGCGGTGGTTGCTCAGTTGGCTCGGCGCTGACGCCGACCACCGGTGCCCGGAGGTGGGGGCACGGGTAGCCCGGCCGCCAGTTTGTGGGCCCGTTTGCGGGCGTACTGGGCCTCGTCGGCCGCCCGGAGCAGATCGGATGCGGTCTGCATACCTGGTCGAGCGATGGCCACCCCACAACTGATCGACCGTTCGGGGTCGGCGGCTCGGAACAGCTCGAGCGCCTGTTCGGCCACCTCGGCCGCCCGTCCTGCTTCGTCGCCCACGATCACGACGCAGAATTCGTCGCCCCCCACCCGGCACACGGTGGCTCCGGTGACCGACGCGGCGGCGGTGCTGAGGGCCCGGCTGGCGTCGATCAACAGGTCGTCGCCGGCCTCGTGACCCAGCGTGTCGTTCACCACCTTCAGCGAGTCGACGTCGGCCATGATGACCGACACCGACCCGTCGTCGGCCCGGTCGAATACGGCCCGCAGTGTCGATTCGAGCACCCGACGGTTCCCCAACCCGGTGAGCGGATCACGGAAGGCCAGCCGCTCGAACTCGGCGTAGCGGGTGGCCTGGCTGATACCGGCGGCCATCTGCTCGGCCACCAGTTGCAGCATCGACAACCCGTCGTAGTCGATGGGATCGTCGCGGTTGGCCGTGGTGGCCCAGACGATGCCCCACAACTGGCCGTCGACCAGCAGGGGAGTGACCGCTTCGGAGGTGATCTGACGGGCTTCGAGGTACCGGACCTGGCTGTCGTCGCCGGCGATGGTGCGGAGACGATTGCCTCCCGACTGGTAGAGCTCGAGGTCGGGAATGGCATCGAGGAGATACAGCTCGTCGAGCGGGAACCGCTCCTCGTGTCCGTCGAGGCCACCCACGTTCACCAACACCTGGAGTACACCCTCACGGAGGTCGATCTTGGCGATCGACACGGTGGTGGCCCCGATGGCGGCCAGCGCCTGCTCGCCGATGAGGGCCAGGATCTGCTCGACGCGCTCGACCGCCCGCAGGATCTCGCCGATGGTCTCCATGAGGGCGGCTCGGTCGCGGCCGGTGGTGCGCAGATCGATGGGCCGTTCGCTGTCGACATCGAGACAGGCCAGCGCCTCGTCGAGCGTGGGACCGGTGTCGGGATCGGCGGCTGGGAGCTGGTCGGCCTCCATCAAGATGAGGGCGGCCGGCGGCACGGCGTAGCCGGCCAGGCCGTGGGGTTGACCGCCGCCGTCGGGCGCCTCATGGCGGTGACGCACGGTGCGAGCCACACCCGACATGTGGGGGATCCGCTCGATGAGGGCGGCCGACAGCGCGGTGGAGGCGGCTTTGCCGGCCGCGGGCAGGTTGTGCAACAACACCGACGCGTCGCACACCAGCGCGGCGGCGACGGCCACGATGTGGTCGTCGGGAGCCAGGTGGGCCTGCCGAGCCAGCTCGTCGGCTCGCACCGCTCGCAGGGCATCACGGCGCGACTGAGCGGGGTCGTGCAGCGCGATGGCTGCGGCCAGGGCCGCGGTGGCTGCGGCGATGGACCGTCTGATGTCGGTGGGTTCTACCGCCGAATCGGCCATGCTGCCTTTCTTACCACTCAGAGTGGTATCAAGAGGGGGCCAGGCGGTCGATCACGGCGTCGACATCGAGGCGGCTCCGCTCGACGGCGACGGTGTCGCCGTCGACGAAAACCCAGGTTGGTGCGGTGACCACCGGCACGGCACCAAAGGCCTCACCGGTGCTGTCGATCACGATCGCGGGTGGGTCGGGGCAAGAGGTGGGCACCGGGTTGGCGTCGATGAACTGGCCAATGGCACCTTCTCCCGCTCGCCCGATCACCACCACCACCTGATGGTCACACTGGGTGGCGGCGGCGGTCAGGGCATCACGCAGCTGGGCGTCGCACTGGCGGCACCAGGGAGTGGTGAACCACACCGCCACCGGCTCGTCGCCGTCGACACTGATGGCGGTCTCGAGGGCTGTCTCGAGGGCGTGGACATCGACGGGTGTGGCCTCGAGGTCGGAGCCACCGGAGCACCCGGCGGCCGCGACCAACACGGCGATGAACAAGATGATCGAGCGACCCACGACCCGATGGTAGGGCCTCGGTACCCTGGACCCGGTGAGTACCCGCATGCTGATCCTGTTGGCCCTGCTGTGCGGCATCGCCATCCTGGTGGCCTTCTCCGTTCAGGTGATCATTGCTCGATAGGCTGCGGCCGAACGAGGAGGTGGTTCCGACGGCTGAGAACTACGACGTGGTCATCATCGGTGGTGGGCCGGCCGGGTATGCGGCCGCTCTGTACGGCGCGGCCGCGGGGCTCAACATCGCCATGATCGAGATGCACAAGGTGGGCGGCACGTGCCTGCACATCGGCTGCATCCCGGCCAAGGAGCTGCTGGAGACGGCTTCGGTGTACCGAACCGTCAGCCACGCCGCCGACTTCGGTGTCAACGCCGGTGAACCCACGGTCGACTTCGGCGTCACCCAGACCCGCAAACAGACCGTGATCGACCAGCTCTTCACCGGCCTCAGTGGGCTGTTGAAGCGACGCAAGGTGACCGTGCTCGACGGGGTGGGTCGACTGGGCCCCAACCGCACCGTGACGGTCAGCGGCGGCGAGTCCGGCGATGTCACCCTCACCGGCGACGCCGTGCTGTTGGCCACCGGTTCGCGGCCCCGCACCATTCCCGGCTTCGACATCGACGGCACGGTGGTGGTCACCTCCGACGAGGTCCTCTCGCTCGACCACGTTCCCGACCGGGTCGCCGTCATCGGCGGCGGCGCCATTGGTTGTGAGTTCGTGTCGATGATGTCCGACCTCGGGTCCACCGTCACCCTCATCGAAGCCCTGCCCAAGATCCTGCCCGGTTGCGACGAAGATGCGGCCAAGGTGGTGCACCGCAGCTTCACCAAGCGGGGCATCGACGTGCACACGGGCGTCATGGTGTCGGGCCACACACCGGCCGCGTCGGGCACCCAGGTGCACTTCGGCGACGACCAACACGTCGATGTCGATGTGGTGATCATGGCGGTGGGACGTCGGCCCTACGCCGACGAGTTGGGTCTCGAGGGCACGGCCGTCACCGTCACCGACCGGGGCTTCATCGGCGTCGACGACCGGCTCCAGACCGGCGAGCCCGGGGTCTACGCCCTGGGTGACGTCATCGACACCGCGCAACTGGCCCATGTCGGTTTCGCCGAGGGCATGTTCGTGATCCGCGAGATCCTGGGCGAACCGGCGCTGCCCATCGACTACGGCACGGTGCCGTGGTGCATCTACTGTCACCCCGAGGTGGCCTTCGCCGGCCACACCGAGAGCTCGGCCGGCGAGGCGGGGTTCGAGGTGGTCACGTCCACCCACCGGTTCGGCGGCAACGGGCGGGCCATGATCGTGGGAGAGACCGAAGGGCTGGTGAAGGTCATCGCCGAAAAGCGGCCCGATGGAACAGCCGGGCGCATCCTCGGTGTTCACATGGTTGGACCGTGGGTCACCGAGCAGCTCGGTCAGGGATACCTTGCCGTCAACTGGGAGGCCACGGTCGACGAAGTGGCCGCATTCATCCAACCCCACCCCACCATGAGCGAACTGTTCGGCGAGACCGTCATGGCCCTCACCGGCCGTGGCCTGCACGGCTGATTCGAAACGGAGAGAAATGACCGACATCACCATGCCCCAGTTGGGCGAGACGGTCACCGAGGGGACCATCACCAAATGGTTCAAGCAGCCGGGTGACGCAGTGGCCATGGACGAGGTGCTGTTCGAGGTGTCGACCGACAAGGTCGACAGCGAGGTGCCATCGCCGGCCGCCGGCACCCTGATGGAGATCCTGGTGCCCGAAGGTGACACGGTCGAGGTCGGTGTGGTGCTGGCCCGTCTGGGTGATGCCGGCGCCGCACCTGCGGCTGCAGCACCGGCGGCAGAACCCGAACCGGCGGCCGCGCCGCCACCGCCCGAACCTGCAGCACCCGAACCCGCAGCTCCCGCCGCGCCAGCAGCCGCCGCGCCGGTCGACGGCCTGCCGCTGTCACCGGTGGTACGCCGCCTCATCACCGAACACGGCATCGATGCCTCCACCATCACCGGCACTGGTGCTGGTGGTCGAATCACCCGAGCCGATGTCGAAGCCGTCATCCCGGCCGGAGGTGCTCCCGCGCCTGCACAATCACCGGCTGCACCGGCCGCGGCTGCGCCGACTCCATCACCGGCGGCTGCGCCGCCCGCGGTCACGGCTCGCGCCGGCGACACCGTCGAGCCGCTCAACAACATCCGGCACCGCACCGGCGAACACATGGTGATGTCGAAACAGGTGTCACCCCACGTGCTCACCGCCGTCGAGGTCGACTTCGAGGGTGTCGAACGAGTGCGCCAGGCCCACAAGTCCGAGGTTCGCGACGAAGACGGCTTCAGCCTCACCTATTTACCGTTCATCACCCGGGCCCTCAGTGATGCCCTCCGGGAGTTCCCCCACATGAACGCGTCGGTAGGCGACGGCGAGCTGGTGGTGCACCACGAGATCAACATCGCCATCGCCGTCGACCTCGACTTCGCCGGTTTGTTGGCTCCGGTGCTGCGTCAGGCCGACGAGAAACGACTGCGAGCCATCGCCCGCGATGTGGTCGATCTGGCCGGGAGAGCTCGATCCAAACAACTGTCGCCCGACGACCTCACCGGCGGCACGTTCACCATCACCAATCCGGGCCAGTACGGCACGATGATGCAGTTCCCCATCATCAACCAGCCCCAGGTCGCCATCCTCAGCACCGACGGCATCCGTCGCAAACCGGTGGTGATCACCGACGACCACGGCAACGAGAGCCTCGGTATCCACTCGGTGGGTGTGCTCGCCCTGGCCTGGGATCATCGGGCCTTCGACGGTGCCTACGCCGCCGCTTTCCTCGATCGGCTGCGCGAGATCATCGAGACCCACGACTGGGAGACCGAGTTCTGACCGCGGAGGCACCCTTCCGGGTGCGGTGGTTGGGTTCGGTCCGCTACAGCGACGCCCTCGCCCTGCAACGCGGACTGTTCCACCACTCGACCGACGATCACCTGCTGATGCTCGAGCACCCGCACGTCTTCACCCACGGGGTGCGAGCCGATCCCACGCACCTGTTGGTCGACCCGCAGTCGGTGGGTGCCGAGCTCGAGTCGGCCGACCGGGGCGGCGACATCACCTACCACGGCCCGGGGCAGCTGGTGGGGTACCCCATCCGGTCGGTGCCCGGAAAACGTGGTGGTGGCATGGCCGACACCGTCGCCTACGTCCATGCCGTCGAACAGGTCATCATCGACGTGCTGGCCGAGATGGGACTACCCGACACCGGTCGCCTGGTCGACCATCCTGGTGTGTGGGTCGAGCCGGCTTCGGCCAATCCCCGCAAGATCGCCGCCATCGGTGTCCGCTTGTCGAGGGGCCGATCGATGCACGGGTTCGCACTGAACGTCGATCCCGACCTGGACTACTTCGATCACATCGTGCCCTGCGGCATCGCCGACAAGCAGGTGACGTCGCTGGTGGCCGAGGGCATCGACATGTCGATGGCTGCCGTGGTCGACGCCGTGGCCGGTACAGCCGCCGGCCGCTGGGCCACCGGGCCGATCACCCGCCAAGACGTGGCGTGGAAGGTGCGCCCGTCCGATCTCAGTGCCTTCACCCGCGGCGAGGGCGCGGGCACGAGCGTCCGGGTACGTCGGCGGCTGCACGAAGCCGGGGTGACCGAGGGTGTCGACCAGCGCGAACGAAAACCCGAGTGGATGCGGGTCAGGCTCGATCATGGTCCCCAGTTCCGTGAGGTGCGCCGGGAGCTCCGAGCCCAGAACCTGGTCACGGTGTGCGAAGAAGCGGGCTGTCCCAACATCTCCGAGTGCTGGAACGACGGCACGGCCACCTTCATGATCAACGGTGATCGCTGCACCCGAGCGTGCGGATTCTGCCTGGTCGACACCCGCGCACCCCTCGCTCCCGACCCCGACGAACCGTGCCGTGTGGCCGCCGCGGCCAACACCATGGGGCTCCGGCACGTGGTGCTCACCACCGTGGCTCGTGACGATCTCGACGATGGCGGCACGGCCGGGTTCATCGCCACCATGGCCGCGCTGCGGGCCGCGGTCGATCCGCCGTCCGTCGAGACCCTCATCAGCGACTGCAAGGGCGATCCAGCGGTGCTCGACGCCTTGTTCGCAGCCGAGCCCGATGTGCTCAATCACAACATCGAGACCGTGCCCCGCCTGCAACGGGCTGTCCGTCCGAGTGCGGGGTACGCCCGCAGTCTGGCGGTGTTGGCCCGAGCCAAGCAGCACGATCTGGTGACCAAGTCGTCGATCATCGTGGGTATGGGCGAGGAGCAGTCGGAGGTCGTCGAGACCATGGCCGACCTGGCCGCGGTTGGCGTCGACATCGTCACGATCGGTCAGTACCTGCGTCCCACCGCCAATCACGTGCCGGTGGCCCGGTGGTGGCATCCCGACGAGTTCGCCGAGCTCCGACGAATCGGTGAAGAGGTGCTGGGGTTCGCTCATGTCGAGGCCGGTCCACTCACCCGTAGCAGCTACCACGCCCGCGAAGCGGTTGCTCAGGCCGGGAGCGTGCGGAGTCGATAGCCGCGGGGTGGATCGTCTACCCGCCTTGGAACACCTACGGATGCTGTTGGCCGTGGGGGAAGAAGCCGAGGCCGCCCGCTTCGTTCAAGAGCTCCACCGAACCGATACGGACGCCGGCGCCTTGCTCGTTCCGGTGGCGGCGACTCTGCTCGAACGCGAGCACTGCCAATTGGCGCTCGAGC
>JBPCTQ010000227.1:0-7188 GCA_051011595.1 Acidimicrobiales bacterium | reverse complement strand
TCGGCGTAGAAGTCCAGGTGGCCGCTGGTCTCCCACAGCACACTCTTGGCGATGTGGGGGCTGTAGACCATGTCGTACCCGCCGTGCTCGTGGCGCCAGCGGCTGTAGTCCTCCATGGCGGTGCGGACGACCGCACCCTTGGGATGCCACACGGCCAGGCCCGGACCGAGCTCGTCGGGCCACGAGACCAGATCGAGCTCGGCGGACAGGCGACGGTGATCGCGTTTCTCGGCCTCGGCCAACTGCTGGAGGTGCGTCTTCAGCGCCTTTTTGGTGGGCCAGGCCGTGCCGTACACACGCTGCAGCTGGGGCCCCTTCTCGTTGCCCCGCCAGTACGCGCCGGCCACCTTCTGGAGTCGGAAGTGTTCGAGCCGACCGGTGGACGGCACGTGCGGCCCGGTACACATGTCACGAAACGTGCCCGGATCGGCCATGTCGCCGTTGGCGTAGTAGCTGATGGAATCGGCTGCGCCGACCTCACCGGCGTCGCTGGCATCGGCGCCCCCGCCCGCCACTCGCTCGATGATCTCGCGTTTGTACGGCTCGTCGGCGAAGAATTCGAGGGCGGCGTCGACGTCGAGCTCGTGCCGCTGGAAGGGCTGGTCGGCCGCGACGATTTCACGCATGCGGGCGTCGATGGCCTCGAGTTCGGCGTCACCGAGCGTGGCGCCACCGGGGAGCTCGACGTCGTAGTAGAAACCCATCTCGATGGGCGGCCCGATGGCCAGCTGGGTGCCGGGATACAGATCGAGGATGGCCTGAGCCAGGACATGCGCGGTGCTGTGGCGCAACGTCTCGAGCCCGAGCGGCGAGTCGGAGGTGACGATCTCGACACCGGCCCCATCGACCAGTGGTCGGTCGAGGTCGGCCGCCTCGCCGTCGACCACCACGATCAGGGCGTCGCGGGCCAAGCCGGGCCCGATGTCGGCTGCCAGGTCGGTCCCGGTGGCGCCGTCGTCGAGAGAGCGGGCGGAACCGTCGGGCAGCGTGACCGTGATCATGTCAGAGAGGGTAGTGGTCACACCCGACCGACCAGCGGAGGTTTCAGCCGCTGAGACCCCGCTTGATGGCCCGGGTGGAGTCGTCGGCATCGCGCCTCGACACATCGGCGTCGGCAAACAGCCCGGAGCCGTGAAAGGTGCCCGGGTACGAGTGCAACTCGACCTGAACGCCGTCGCGCATCATGGCCATCGCATAGATGATTCCCTCGTCGCGGAGGGGATCGAACTCCATCGTTGTGACATAGGCCGGCGGCAGGCCGCTGAGGTCACCGCATCGTGACGGTGCGGCCAGATAGGGGATGTCGTCGGTGCCGTACCGATCGCCCAGATAGTGCTTCCAGCTCCACTCGGCATTGGGGCGGTTCCACAACGGCGTGTCGGTGAAACGCTGCATCGACGGCGTGTCGAGTCGGTCGTCGAGTTCGGGTATCTGGAGAAACTGGAAACAGATCGCCGGGCCGCCCCGGTCGCGGGCCATCAGCGCGGTGGCGGCGGACAGGCCACCGCCGGCCGATCCCCCGCCCACACCGATGCGGTCGACGTCGATACCCAGCTCGGCCCCGTGCCCGGCCAACCACACGAGCGCCGCATAACAGTCGTCGAGCCCGGCGGGGAAGGGGTCCTCGGGAGCCAATCGGTACTCGACGGACACGATGACGGCATCGGTTGCGGCGCAGTAGCTCTGACAGGCGGCATCCATCATGTCGATGGACCCGAACATGAACCCGCCGCCGTGGATGTAGAGCAAGGCACCCCGCAGCCCCTCGGCCGGCGCGACGGGTGTGTACACCCGTACCGGCACGTCGGGTGCACCTTCGGGTCCGGGCACCTGGCGGTCGACCTTGACGACATCGTCGCGATCGGGCTGCTCACCGGTCAGCGAGAGCAGGCCGCCATCGCGGACATCTCGGATCGCCGCCGGATCGCTCAGGTCGGCCAGCTGGGTGGGCAACACCGCGATCATGTCGATGAACTCGGGGTCGTAGGCGTACTTGTCGACGGTCATGATGCGCAACCGTAGCCAGTGGGGACCGCTCGGTTCAGCCTGGCTCCCAACCCGGTGGGGCCAGCTCGAAACCATCGAACTCGAACCCGGGCGCCACCACACACGACACCAGCGTCCAGTCCCCCAAGGTCTCGGCCGCCTGCCACCGGCCGGCCGGCACCGAGAGCTGCGGTTGCTGACCAGCCTCGATGTCGGGACCCAGCACTCGTTCGCTCACGTCGGCGCCCCCATCGGCAGTCACATCGACGCCCTCGTCGGCCGCCTCGTCGAATAGGCGGAGGACCAGCGGGTCGCCGTCGTGGTGCAGCCACACCTCGTCGGCGTCGAAACGATGCCAATGTGATCTCTCCCCGGCCCGCAACAAGAAGTAGATGGCCGTGCTGGTGGGACGGTGCCCATCGGCAGCCGGGGCCCGCCACGTCTCGGCGTACCAGCCCCCCTCGGGATGGGGCTGCAACCCCAACCGTTCGATGAGCTCATCGGCGTCGAGTGCCATACGGCGAAACCGTAGTTGGCCGGGAACGAGTCAGAAGGCGAGCACATCGATGGTGATCGCCACCCCGAAGTGCAACACGCCGCCCCAGAACGCACTGCCCTGACGCAGCGACACCACCCCGAGGACGGCACCGGCCACAATGGACCCGATGGCCTCGGGCATGGGTTTGCCGAAGTGGATGGTGACGTAGGGAACCACCATGACGGGCACCGCCAGGATGCCGAGCCGGGGGGCCAGACCGTGGACGCCGAAGCCGCGGAAGAACAGTTCGAGGGCGATGAACTGGCCGAAGTACAGCAGTTCCCACGCCACGAACCACGGCCACACCGACTCGAGCTCGTTGGGGGTGTAGAAGGGATACGTGTCCTGAAACGACTGTTGCGTGCTGGCCAGCAGCACCAACGGCACCATGAGGGCATACAGGGCGACATAAACCCGCAGGTGGCTCCAGCCCCAGCCGAGACGCCAGCCCAGATCGCGCATGTGCCGGCGCAGGACGAGTCGACCCACCAGCAACGCCGGCACCAGGTAGATGAACATACGAAAGATCGCGAAGTAGGCCCGCCGGTTGAAGCGCCGATGGACCGACTCGTTCATGGCGTGGTCGAGGCGATCGGCCAGACCATCGAGGCCGACCGTCTCGAGCGACGTCACCAGCCACTGGATCTCGTTTCCCGAACCCAGGTACCGGCTGGCGATCAGCACACCCGTGACGGTCAACAACACCACAGTGACGTCGAACTCGGGGCGCCCGAACCGCAGGTCGGGCGGCGCCGACGAGGTGGCGGTCACCGTCAATCGAGGCGGCGCAGATTGGCCCGGTAGAAGTGTCCCCGCTCGACATACGATTCGACGTTCCGGTCGTTGGCTCCCTCGGCCACGGTGCCTTCACGAACCTTGGCCGGCACGCCTAGCGCCATCGACAACGGCGGCACCTCGGTGCCGCCCGACACCACGGCATTGGCCCCGACGATCGAACCTTCCCCGATTACACAACCGGGTAACACGATCGAGCCCGATCCCACCAAGGCCCGGTCACGGATCTCGCACCCCTCCATGTGCACGTTGTGGCCGATGGTGCAGTCGTTGCCGATGAGGGTGGGAGTGGCGTGCAGGCAGTGGATGACCGAGCCGTCCTGGATCGATGATCGTTCGCCAACCTCGATACCGCTGTCGTCGCCGCGGAGAACTGCTCCCGGCCAAACTGAGGACTCGGCCCCGATCCTGACCCGTCCGATGATCACCGCATCGGGGTGGATGTAGGCGTCAGGGTGAAGATCGGGTTCGACGTCACCCAACGCATAAAGCGGCATCTCAGAGCTCCTGGAAGGAGCCGTAGGCGCCGTGGTGGAACACCAGAGGATTGTGATCGGGGTCGCCATCGAGCGCGACCACCGCACCGATCACGATGTAGTGGTCGCCCGCCGACACCACCTGGTCGATGGTGCAGTCGATCCACGCTGCGCTGCCGGCCAGACGGGGGGACCCGGTGGCGGCCGACGGCTCCCACTGATGGAGTTCGAAGGGGTCTTCGGCCTTGGTGAAGAAGGCGTTGCACACGTCGAGCTGATCCGCACCCATGACATTGACGCAGAACGACCCTGCTCGTTCGATCTGGGGCCAGGTCTTCGACGTGGTGCCCGGCATGAACTCGACCAACGGCGGGTCGAGCGAGACCGAACCGAACGATCCGATCACCATCGCCACAGGGGTGTCACCGTCCATCGCGGTCACCACGGTCACACAGGTGGGCACACAACCCAGCACCTTGCGGAACCGGTCACCGTCGATACTGTCACTCACGTGTCGCTCCCTCGTCTCGATCTCGACGGGCGAGGGTAGTCGGCCGGCGACCGGTGGTGGTGTGGGTCTACCCGAGCGCGAGCTGGAGACCCTCGCTGGCGATGACGACCTCGGTGACGTTGGTGGACTCGGCCAGGTCGGCGACGTGATCGCCCAGCTCCCGTACGGTCTTGTCGTCGTGGTGGGGATCGTGGTGGAACAGCACCAGTGTGTCGGCGCCGCCCTGTTTGGCCACCTCGAGTGCGTATTCCACGCTGCAGTGACCCCAGTGGGCCCGACCGGCGAACTCGTCGCTGGTGAACTGCGCATCGTGGATCAACACATCACAGCCATCGACCAGCTCGAGCACCCGGTCGTCGACATGGTGGTGATCGTGAGCCGGCTCCTGATGGTCGGGGATGTAGGCGATGGAGCTGCCACCCCACTCGACCCGATATCCGTTGGTGGCTCCCACGTGGGGCACGGCTCGACTGAGCACCTTGGCCGGCCCCACCGCGAACGAATCGTCGGCGGTGTCGTGGAATCGAACGTCGCCGGTCAGCTCGGAGTAGTGGATGGGGAAGAAGGGAGGATTGACGAACGTGGCGAAGGCCGACTCGAGCGTGGCGTCGGCCTCGGTCGGACCGTGCACGTCGAGGATCGCACCGTTCTGGTGCAGGGGGAGAAAGAAGGGAAGGCCCTGCACATGGTCCCAGTGCAGATGGGTGACCAGTGCCGTGGCCTGGAAATCAGTGGTGGCTCCCAGGACCGTGCCCCACACTCGCAGGCCGGTGCCCATGTCGAACACAATGGGATGACCGTCGTCGCTCTCGACCACCACACAAGAGGTGTTTCCACCGACGCCTTGTTTGTCGGGACAGGGGCACGGGGTGGATCCACGAACTCCGTAGAAGGTGACCTGCACCAAACCGTTTCCCCCTGTTCGGCAGTTGGCGTGCTGCGTGCAAACAAGCGTAGAGGAACTGACGGTGCTCTGAAAGCAACCCGGTGACTGACGAACAAAACCCCAGGTGAGGTCGGTCGGGCGGTCGTGTCACAATGACCCCCCATCCAGCGAATTCTCGAGGAGACCATGACCGAAGCCTCCACATACCCGCTTCCCAACGGACTGGTCGCATTCGTCAAGCGGGACTGCCCCACCTGCGAGTTGGTGGCGCCGCTGCTGGTGGAGATGGCCAGTGGCGACACCCCGCTGACTGTGTTCACCCAGGACGACACCATGTTCCCCGCCGACGACTCCTGGGTGATCGACGACACCGACCTGTCGATGTCGTGGCACAACGAGATCGAGACCGTACCGACCCTGATTCGGGTCACCGACGGCCAGGAGTCGGAGCGCACGGTGGGCTGGTCGCGGACGCACTGGACAGACCTGGCGGGGGTCGAGCTGGGCGCCGATCTGCCCGAGATGCGGCCCGGCTGCGGTTCGCTCAGTGTCGACCCGACCCGCACCGACGAGTTGGCGGTTCGTTTCGGCGGTTCGGCCGTCACCAGCCGACGGATTGAGATCGCCCCACTCGAGGACGAGATGGAGGCCATGTTCGACCGGGGTTGGAGCGACGGCTTGCCGGTCGTGCCACCCACCGAGGTGCGGGTCATGCGAATGCTGGAGGGCACCACCCGTGCACCGGATGAGGTGGTGTGTCTGGCCCCGCCCAATCTGGTGGAGTGCTCGGTCGAGAAGGTAGCCATCAACGCGGTCATGGCCGGTTGTCGGCCCGAGTACCTACCCGTCGTGCTGGCCGCCCTGGACGCCGTCTGTACCGACGAGTTCAACATGCACGGTGTGTTGGCCACCACCATGGCCGTCGGTCCGATCCTGGTGGTCAACGGTCCCATCCGCCACCAGATCGGGATGAACAGCGGCGTCAACGCCATGGGCCAGGGCAACCGACCCAACGCCACCATCGGCCGGGCGGTGCAACTCACCATCCGCAATGTCGGCGGTGGGCGGCCGGGTGAGATCGACCGGTCCACTCAGGGCAACCCGTCCAAATGGGGGTTGTGTTTCGCCGAGGACGAGGAGGGCTCGGCGTGGGAGTCGCTGGCCGCCGAACGAGGATTCGCGCCGGATGCATCGACGGTCACCGCATTCTGTGCGGAGGGGCCTCGGATCATCGTTGATCAGCAATCTCGCTCACCGGAATCGTTGACCCTGCTCCTGGCCGAGGCGCTGCGGGCCACCGCGTCGCCACGAATGGTGATGGGGCTGGACGCCATGCTGGTGCTGTCGCCCGAGCACATGGCCCGATATCGCGACGCCGGCTGGTCCAAGCAGCAGTTCCGGGACGCTCTCACTGCCGCCTCGATGATCGAGAGCGACACGATCCTGGCCGGTGCCGACGGCATCGACGAAGGGCTCCCAGCCGAGTTCGCCGGGGTTCAGCTCCCCAAGTTCAACCCCGACGGCGGCCTCACCATCGTGCACGCCGGCGGCCCAGCAGGGCTGTTCAGCTCGGTGTTGGCCGGTTGGCTGCGAGGGCCCGGGGGTAGTATCCCGGTCACCAGGGAGGTCCACCCATGAGCATCACTGTTCTCGACCCCACCGACGAGACCACGGTTCCCCAAAGACAACGAGTCCCGCGGCCGGAATCGCTCGCCGGGCTCACCGTGGGACTGCTCGACATCTCCAAACCCAAGGGCAACCACTTCCTCGATCAACTCGAGGAACGCCTCACGGACCTGGGCGCCTCGGTCAATCGATACGCCAAACCGACCTTCACCAAGCCGGCGCCGGTCGACCTTCGCCATGAGATCGCCACCTCGTGCGACGCGGTGATCGAGGCCCTGGCCGATTGAGGTTCGTGCACGACGTGCAGTGTGCACGACATCAGCGATCTCGAACGACGAGGACTTCCGGGTGTCTTCGTGGCCTCCGAACC
>JBPCTQ010000226.1:0-21294 GCA_051011595.1 Acidimicrobiales bacterium | reverse complement strand
CGGCGGCACTGATGTCGGGCATACGCCGGGCCAGCTCGTCGAAGATGATCTCGATCTCCAGGCGAGCCAGGCTGGCACCCAGACAGAAGTGGGCACCGCCGGCACCGAAGGCCACATGGTGGTTGGGATCGCGGCCGATGTCGAAGGTGAAGGGGTCGTCGAACTCGGCTTCGTCGCGGTTGGCCGACGGATACCACAGGCTCACCTTGTCGCCGGCCTCGATGAGTTCCCCGCCCAGTTCGTAGTCTTCGGCGGCGGTTCGGCGGAAGAAGTTCACCGGGCTGGCCCATCGAAGCACCTCCTCGGTGGCCGTCTCGCCCAGGGAAGGATCGGCCTGCAAGCGCTGCCACTGGTCGGGGTTCTCGAAGAAGGCGACCATGCCATGGCTGATGGCGTTGCGGGTGGTCTCGTTCCCCGCCACCACCAGCAACGTGAAGAAGAGATCCTGTTCGAGCTCGGTGAGCTGATGACGAGAACCGTCGTCGAGGGTGATCTCGGCGGTGACCAGTCGGGTCCACAGATCGTCGGCCGGCTGGTTGCGTTTGTCGTCGGCCAGGCCGTGGGCGTACATCGCCATCTCGATCATGGCCGACTCGTACGAATCACCGTGATCGGCGTCGCTCCCCTCACTGGCGTACTCGGGGTCGCTGCCACCGATGGTGCGGTTGCTCCAGTCGAACAGCTTGTCGCGGTCGGCCTGGGGCACACCGATGATGTCGGCGATGGCCATCAGGGGCAGGTCGGCGGCCACGTCGGTGACGAAGTCGCACTCGCCCCGCTCGCACACCCGATCGAGGATGGCGGTGGTGCGCAGCCGGAGGGTGTCGGCCAGGCGTCTGACCATTCGGGGGGTGAACCCGGAGTTGACCAGCTTGCGATAGCGGGTGTGCTGGGGTGGATCGGTCATCACCATCTGCAGGCCGGGACCGCGACCTTCATCGAGGTCATTGAGGGCGATTCCACCCGCACCGTTGCGGCCGGGACCGGTCTGGTGGGAGAACAGGGTGCCGGCCCGATGCACCTCGGTGACGTGTTCGTAGCTGCTGATCACCCAGAAGGGTTCGCCATCGGCGCCGTCGGATGCCGGGTGGCGCCACACCGGGGCTTCGCGACGCAGGGTGGTGAACCACTCGTGAGGAAAACCCTCGGTGAACCGATCCAGGTCGGTGAGGTCGATCTCGTCCAGCTCGCTCATCCCCGCACCCTAGGGGACCAGATACCTTCCTAGCAAGGTATCTGGGTCCGATGGACGGTCACCGGATGATCGACACCGTTCCGTCCCCTCGGTTGGGAACAGCCATACGCGGCCCGTCCACTGCCGGCGTCGCCGGCGACTGACCCACCGACAGCGTGACCACCACCCCCCGATCAATGGGGTCGACGGCCTTCACGACGTTCTCGGCCGGAATCGGTACCCACAACAACTCACCGAACACGGCCAGACCCGACGTATCGATACCCACGTCGATGGTCTCGACCACCTCGAAGGACTCGGGATCGATCACGGCAACGGTGCCGTCGGACCGACTGGAGACCCATACCAGTTCGGCCAGCTCCACCGGCTTGGTGGGTCGCGCCCCCACGGGGATGGTGGCCAGTACCTCGCGACTCTCGGGGTCGATCACGGTGATGTTGCCGTCGTCTTCGGAGGGCACCCAGACCTGGTTGTTCACCGCCACGGGCTGAAGTGGACGGGCCCCCACGGGCAGGGTCTGGATCACGGCCTGTGTCGGCGGATCGATGACCGAGACGGTGTCGCCGCCGGCATCAGGTACCCACACCAGGTTGCCGGCCACCAGCGGGGCCTGAGGTCGGGCGCCGAGGCCGGTGACCTCCGCCGACACCTCCATGGCCTCGGGGTCGATCACCGCCACGCCATCGAGGGTGGGCACCCACATACGACCATTCACGGTGGCCGGCGGGCGAGGCCGATCGCCCACCGCCACCGTTGCGGTCACCATCTTGGTCTCAGGATCGATGACCGACACCGTGCCGTCATCGTCGTTGGCCACCCAGATCAGGCCTTCACCCACTATCGGCCGAAGGGGTCCGGTCCCCACGTCGACCACGGTTGGATCGGAGGGGTTCTCGAAATCGGTCACCAGCACGATGCCTTCGGACCGGTTGGAGACCCACATGGAGCCGTCGATCAACAAGGGATCCTGCGGTGCCCCGCCCACGGTGACCGACTCGACCACGGTCACCTCGTCGACCGGGGTGACCGATGGGTCGACCACCGAAGTCGTCGGGCCCGGCTGATCGGCCGCCGTCCCCGTGTCCGAATCCCGGGTGGCCAGCACCCCGACAACGGCCGCCGCGGCCACGACCCCCATCACCAGCGCCACCAACCACCACCGCCGGGGGCGCGACGGGTCGGTGTCCGAGTGGTACTCCGCGACCGGTGAGTCGGTGGTGGCCGGGGTCTCGGTGGTGGTGGGCGGGGCTTCGGAGGTGATGACCGTGTCGCCGGTCACCGGGTCGGGCGCAACGAACGTGGCGGCCCCGCTCGACGCAGTTGAGACCGCGGTGGCGTCGACCGAACGCAACCGATCGACGAGCTCATCCATCGACGGCCGCCGGGCCGGATCCTTCGCGGTGCAGTCCTCGATGATCGAGGCCACCGCGTCGGGGACCCCGTGCTGGCGCGTGTCGTCCAACTGATCGTTGAGGATGCGATGGATGAGGGTGTAGATGTTCGACTCGCCGTCCTCGGCGAAAGGATGATCAGAGGTCACCAGCGCGTACAGCGTGGCCCCCAGTGAGTACACGTCGCTGGCCGGCGTGGCCGGATCGCCCTGAATGGTCTCGGGCGGCGCGTACCCGGGGGTGAACGACACCGCGGTCGACACCACGGCGCTCGAATCGGCCAGAGCGGCAATGCCGAAGTCGGCCACGAGGTGACGGCCCCCGTTCCCGATCAGGACATTGGCCGGCTTGAGGTCGCGGTGCATGATGCCCAGCTCGTGCGCCCGCCGCAGCGCATCGGCGACAGAACCCGCCACCCGGACCGCTTCGTCTACGGGCAGCGGCCCGGATCGGTGGAGCTCGTCCTGGAGCGATCCCGCGTCGCAGTACTGCATGATCAAGTAGGGCTGACCCGCCGCGGTGGTACCGGCGTCGTACACGGTCACGATGCCGGGGTGCTCGCTCAGCTGACCCAGTGCGCTGGCTTCGCGCGCGAAGCGGCGGGTGCTGGCGTCGTCACCCACGGCCTGGATCACCTTCACCGCGACCGTTCGGTTCAGTCTTGGTTGTCGGGCCCGGTAGACCATGGCGGCGCCGCCGGCGCCGATGGCGGTGGCCTCTTCGATGCCCTCGATCCCGAGATCGATGAAGTCACCCATGCTCACCGTTCCGAGAGTACCGGCGGGTGCTCACCGACGGGAGTTCGGCTCAGGGGTCGACGTACTCCTTGAGGAACACCTCGAGCTCGGCATCGGGAGTAGCGAAGTCGGACACGGGGCTGGGATCACCCTCGCTGTAGAACGACACCACCGGACAACCGTCGGCGACGGCCTCCAACGTGGTCTCGGCCACCACCTCAGCCGTGGTGGCGTCCCGAAGAGTGATCTCCCAGGTGGCGTCGTAGGTCTGGATCGACCACTCGAGGCCTTCGTCTTCGTAGCCCTCGCAGAGCTCGCTCTCGGTGGCGGCGACCCGATTGGCACAGGCCACCAACTGGACCTCGCTGAGGTCCTCGAATCCGGCTTCCCACCCGTCGGGCAGGCTCACCGATATCAGACCGTATTCCGGGTCCTCGCCGCCGAGCACGGCGACTTTGTGCACACCAGGGCCGGCGGTGAACGCAGTGGCCTCCGCAATGCCGGTTTCGCGACACACCGGAGCGAAGTCGGACTCGGTGATCAACGCGGTGGGTAGGTCATCGGTGTCGGTGGCCGTGTCGTCGGCACCCACGTCTGCCCCGTCGTCCGAGCTCGCGTCATCGCCGGAGTCGCCATCGCTCCCGCCACATCCAGCCACCACCAACGCCATCAGCACGGCGACAGCCACCAACAACCTGATTCTCATTTCGCTCCCTGGGTCACATCGGACCGGCACCACGCCGGTCGATTTCGTCTGGGGCACGGGCCCCGCCACGACGGGCGCAACTTAGTAGTCCGTGTCGGCCGCCGGGGCGATATTGCCAAGGCCGGTTGCCCGACGGGCCGAGTCATCGTCGACCGTCACACCGACAACAACCGCCTCAGCAGCGGCGCCGACTCGGATCGTCGAGGGTGGGCCGACCGTGAGCGACGATGGTGGCGTCGAGGAAACAGGCCTCGATGCCACCATCGGGCGCGAACACCACCTGACCCACCGCCGTGTCGGCCGAGGCGAACGACAGTCTCGGCCAGTTGAAGTTGCCCAGGCTGTAGAAGATCGGTCGGCCGCGATACCACTCGAGTGGCTGGAGCCGGTGGGGATGGTGGCCGAACACCACGTCGGCCCCTGCGTCGATGAGGGCGCGGCCGCGGATGGTCTGGCTGTCGTTTTGGAAGAAGACCCCCTCGCGGCCCCAATGAATGGCCACCACGACGAGGTCGGCCTGTTCCTTGGCCCGGCGGACGGCACCGGTCATGGTGGCCAGGTCGTACCCGTTGGCCAGACCCGGGCGGTCCGACCCGGCGATCCACCAGTCGAACTCCACGAAACCGGCCAAACCAACAACGGCCACCCGCCATCCATTGATCTCGAACAGCGCCGGTTCGCGCGCGTCGAGCTGATTGCGGCCGGCCCCCACCTCGGCCACACCCTGGCTCCAGAGCTGCTCGATGGCGTCGAGCATGCCGGTGACACCGAAGTCGAGGGCATGGTTGTTGGCCTGACTGGCCACCTCCACCCCGGCGGCCGCAAAGGCAGGAATGGTGCTGGGGTCACACCGGAAGTTGAAGTTCTTGGGCACCGGGCGACCCAATCGACTGGCGGCACACTCGAGATTGATGACCGTGAGGTCGTCTTCGCGGAACAGCCCGCCCAACCCCGAGAAGATCTCCGAGTAGCTGCTGTACCACCCCCGCTCGGTGCGGACGTCCCCGGTTCCGTTCACCACCAGCGGTCGGCGCCCTGCGTTCGGGTCGGGATCGGTGACCACGTTGACCATCCGACACCCGACCCGTTGGTTGGCCGCCGCCGGGCCCCAGTTGATGGCCCAGGCACAGACCCGGTGGCTGCCGTACGGAACACCGTCCAGCTGGGCAACGAAACCGTGGTCGGCCCGCCGGCCGGGATAACGACGGGCCACATCGGGCCGCACCCGATCGGCTCGCGTCGTGCCCAACAGCTGGTCCCCCACGTAGAGGTGGACGGTGGTCGGCCGGGTGGTGTTGGGATCGATGGCCCAGCCCGACACCCGTATCCGACCGTTGGCCGGTGACGACACTGAATCCAGGGCGCCGAACGGTCGAGCCGGCCCGACCGTGACGGTTCGACAACCGATCGACCGGGCCCCGACACCGGGCACCCGGTCGAGGGCGAACGCACACACTCGATGGGTTCCACGGACCACCCCGAGTATCACCGTCTTGAACCCGTGGTCGGCCCCCAGCTCGGGGAACTTGGCCTCCACGTCGCGTCGGCGGCGATCGGCCCGTACACCGGCAGCGAAGCGGCCATCGACATAGAGATGCACGGACACCGGGTCGGCCGTATCGGGATCGAGTGCCCAGCCGCGAACCTGAATGCGGTCGCCCTGCCCGGAGATGGCGTGAGACAGCGTGCCGATCGGGTCACCATCGTCGGTCTGGCCGCCGACCGCCGAACTCAACGAGGTGGCGATCATCAACAGGGCCAAGCCGATGACCGTCACCGCGTGGCGGCCCCCACGCATCATGTCGGGCACCGTCGGCGCGCTCGATCGGCCACAGCCCACATCGACCTACTCCAGGGTGGCGTAGTTCGTGGAGCGGTCGTCGGTCTCGACGCCGATGACCTCGGTGACGCAGTCGGCCAGGGCGTCCAGGTAGTCGTCGATGACGCCGGCGTTCGAGTTGGAGACCGTGGCGTGCAGCGAATCGGGTGGACCCTGCCGGTCGTGGAACCAGCCACGGCACTCGAGTGCATCGGCCAGGGCGAAGACGTCGACGTCGACATCAGACTGCGGGTCGGCGCTGATGGCCACCAGTTGGTACTGGCTGTCACCCAACACGGTGAGGCCATCGATGGCCCGCACACCGGCCCGCATCGCGTCAGCGTTGGCCAGTGTGGTCTCGGCCAACGACACGTACCCGTCGATCCCGAGATGCGACATGACCGCCCACGCCGCGGCCATGGGCAGGCCGGATCGGGTGCCCTGCAGATTGGGCGAGGCATAGAAACCGCCCAACCAATCGTCGAACACGAACGTCTGGTAGCGGCGCAGCTCGCGGTTGCGGTGCAGGATCACCGACACACCCTTCGGGGCGTAGCCGAGCTTGTGCACGTCGGCCGATATCGACGTCACCCCGTCGATCCCGAAGTCCCACGGGGGCACGGCCCGGCCGGCCCGTTCGGCGAAGGGCAGGAAGAACCCACCCATGCAGGCATCGACGTGGCAGCTGGCCCCGGCCGAGGCGGCCAGCGCCGCGATCTCGGGAATGGGATCCATCACCCCCTGGGGGTACTGCGGTGCCGATCCCACGATGAGAGCGGTGTTGTCGTTCACGAGGGCTGCCATGGCGTCGACGTCGGCGGTCCAGTCATCGAGCACCGGCGTCTTGTGCAGCGTGAGCCCGAACAGGTGGGCCCCCTTGTGGAACGCGGCATGGGCGCTCTCGGCCACGATCATCTCGGGCTGCTCGACGCCGCGTTCGGCCCGGGCCCGCTCCCTGGCCGCCTTCACCGCGCACAGGATCGACTCGGTACCACCACTGGTGAGGAATCCGGCGACGTCGTCGTCACCGTGCAGCAACGACGCGGTCCACCCCACTACCTCGGACTGGATCTGGGCCAATGATGGGAAGGCCTTGGTGTTGAGGGCGTTCTCGTGGAGATAGAGGCGGGCCGCCCTCTCGGCCGCCTCGTGTACACCGGGCCCGCCGTCGTAGATCATGCCGAATGCCCGCCCGTCGGCCCACTTGACGTCGTCGACCCGTTTGGCTTCGAGTTCGGCGATCACGTCGTCGACCGGCCGACCCGCTCCAGGAAATTCCATCCTGTCGGTCTACGGCGTGGCGCCCGACGGAGCAAGCACGAACCGGGTCATCCTCGAACCCAGAGGTACGGTTCCGGGCATGGATGTGAGCGACGCCGTCACCTCTCGCCGATCGATCCGAGCCTTTCTCGACGACCCGGTGCCCGCCGAGCTCATCGGCGAACTGTTGGAGCGGGCTGCCCGGGCCCCTTCCGGGGGCAACCTGCAACCCTGGCGAATCTTCGTCATCACCGCCGACGTCATGCCTGCCTTCCGCGAGCATCTGGCCGCCGGCGACTTCGAGGCCCCGGGCTACGACATCTATCCCCCCAACCTCATCGAGCCCTATCGCACCAACCGGTACACCGTGGGCGAGCAGATGTACGCCCTCCTCGGCATCGCTCGCGACGACAAGGCCGGTCGCCTGATGCGGCTGGCCGAGAACTACAACTTCTTCGGCGCACCGGTCGGGATGTTCTGCTTCGTCGATCGCACCATGGGCCCGCCCCAGTGGTCCGATCTGGGGATGTTCCTGCAGACGTTCATGTTGTTGGCCCGCGAAGCCGGCCTCGACACCTGCGCCCAGGAGGCCTGGGCCATGCGGTCAGAGGCAGTGGCCGACTTCGTGGACGCCCCCGACCACCTGATGTTGTTCTGCGGGATGGCGATCGGCCGACGCGACCCCGACGCCGCGGTCAACAGCCTCACCAGCGAACGCCAACCGCTGGACGAATGGGCCACCTTCGTCACACCGTGAGATCGGCATGAGCACCGACCCACCCATCCCCCCTGTGCGCAGTGCCGGCATCGTTCTGCCGTGCGACGACCTCGACGCCACCATGACCTTCTTCACCGACCTGGGCTTCGAACTGCGCGCCATCGCCCCACCCGACGACCCCACCCGGGCCACCCTCGTGGGCTTCGGACTGCGCCTGCACCTCGAACCCGACCTCGACATCGACCCCGGTATCCTCCGGCTGAGCTGCGACCACGCCGCCGTCGGCGGCCGCGATGTCCGGACAGCCCCCAACGGCACGCGCGTGGAACTGGTGACCGATTCAGCCTCGGTGCCGATCCCCACCGGCCACTCTCGATATGGCATCAGCCGAGCGGCCGACGCCACCTGGACCACCGGGCGGGCCGAGATGCGGTACCGCGATCTGGTGCCCGATCGCGCCGGCGACGCGCTGGTTGCCTCGCTCATCCACATCGAGGCCGGCGGGCCGGTGGCCGACTACGTGCACTTCCACCACGTCGCGTTCCAACTCATCTACTGCGCCTCCGGGTGGGTGGAGGTGGTCTACGAGGACCAGGGAGCCCCCTTCGTGCTCGAACAAGGCGACGCCGTGCTCCAGCCACCCGGTATCCGCCATCAGGTGCGGGAGAGCTCCGACGACCTGGTGGTGATCGAGGTCACCGTGCCCGCCGATCACGACACCATGGCCGATCCCGAGACCGAGCTGCCCAACGAAGCCTTCCGCCCCAGTCGGCGATTCGGCGGTCAACGTTTCACCCGCCACATCGCCGGTCGATCGATCTGGGTCCCGTGGAACGCCAACGCCGACTTCGAGGGCCAGCGCCTCCGCATCGATGTGCCCACCAATCACCTGGCCGGAGCATGGACGGTCCGCGCCAAGCACGACGGTGCCGAGTCATTGGTGCCCGGGTCCCCGGCCGTCACCCTGTTGACCGTCCTCGACGGCGAAGCCGACCTGGACTGCGCCGACGAACCCCCGACGCGGCTACAGGTCGCCGATGCCGCGGTCATCCCGCCCCAGCGTTCCTATCGGCTGCAGGCCGATGACCAGTTCGAGATGTTGGTGGTGACCCTCAACCTGCCGGACGGTCAGTCGAGTTGACCCTCGCCGAACCCGCCGTGTTTGCCCATCGTCAATGATCCCAGGAACCCACCGTCGGTCCACAACACCTCGCCGGCCACGTAGCTCATCCGGGGGCTGTTGAGCAGGATCAACGGCCACGCTTGTTCTTCGGGGGTGGAGTACCGGCCGATCGGCCCGATGGCCGAATCGATCATCTCCTTGCCGGCGAGTTCGTGGAACGCCGGCATCATCGGGGTATCGGTGGGACCGGGGTTGATGCAGTTCAAACGCACCCCTCGGCGGATGAGGTCGGCGCCGAACGAACAGACCCAACCGTCGATGGCGTACTTGGACCACAGGTAGCCACTCCACCCCCACGTGTCCTCGTTGGCCTCCAGCCAGGCCTTGGCCTCGGCGAAACCGGTGGTGGCCAGCAGTTCCTTGATGGCCGGGATGTGTTCCTGCCAGCCGGCGGCACCGGCCGAGGAGATACATCCGATCGACGCATCGGCGTCGGCCAGGGACGGCAGCAGTCCTTCGATGAGATGTCGGGCGCCGACGAAATTCACCAACATGGTGTCGAGCTCGCTGAAGGGCGGCCCGGGCAGGCCGGCGCAGCTGAAGACATGATCCACGGGACCATCGATGGCCGCGATGGCCGCGTCGATGGAGGCGGGGTCGCGAAGATCGACCTGGATCTCCGACGCCACCTCGGCCTCGATGGCCTGCACGTCGAGGCCGGTGACCCGGGCGCCGAGCGCTATGAGGATACGAGCAGTGGCGGCCCCCATGCCCGAGGCTGCCCCGGTGACCACCACGTTCTTGCCGTCGTAGGCGAGCGCATCCTGCATTGGTCCCCCTGGATCGATGGGCTGAGAACCCGTTCCTACCTGGTGGCGCCCGGGCCCGCACATCGACGACGCACCCGCCGAGCGTCACCGCACCACGGCTGCCCCCGAAGCCGGCCGCAGTCGCCAGCCACCGACGGCGGCGGCATCGACATCCTCGTCCACCAGCGCCACTGCACAGCCCCCGAAGCCGGCACCGGTGAGCCGAGCACCGTGGACGCCGTCGGTCGCCTGGAGCCGACTCACCAAGCGGTCGAGCTCGGGAATCGACACCTCGAAGTCGTCGCGCAGGCTGGCATGGCTGTCGTTCATCAGCGAGCCGAACTGCTGCGGATCGGTGGCGGTGGCCGCGGCCCGCACCCGGGCGATCTCGGTCACCACGTGGCGGGCGCGACGACGGACGGCCTCGTCGGCCAGCTCGGCCACCCCGTCGAGATCGGCATCCCGCAGTGGACCGATCTCACGCTCGGCGGCCTCGCATTGTCGACGTCGGTCCGCGTACTCGGACCCGACCAGACGTCGGCCCACACCCGAGTGCACCGCGTGCACGACCGTCCCCTCAGGCAACGGAACCGGCGTCACGACCAGGGACCGACAGTCGATCAGTGAGGCCTCTCCCGCCCGGCCGCTCACGATGGCCAGCTGATCCATGATGCCGGTGGGTACACCCGTGGCCCGATGTTCGGCCCGCTGGCAGAGCTGGGCCAGCGACAACGGATCGGCGGCATCGGCTCCCAACGCCAGCGCCACCGCAACTTCCAGGGCTGCACTCGAGGACAGCCCCGCACCGGGGGGCACCGTCGACGAGATCGACCCGGACAATCCCACAGTGCTGCCCAGCTCGTGGGCGACGGCGGCGACGTATCGACCCCAGTCGGGGCCACCGAAAGACGCAGCAGGGGCCGGCAGGGGAATGCTCACGGCGTCGGGTTCATCGGCCGAGCGAAGATCGATCTGTTCGCCGCCGGCGGTGTAGTCGATCGTGATGCCCAGGTCGATGGCCATCGGAAGGACCAGGCCACCGACATAGTCGACGTGATCGCCGATGAGATTCACTCGCCCCGGCGCGAACACCCGGCGCTCGACGTCTCGATCGAGGCCGGCTGGGCTCACGTCGGCGTCACGTACGCGGCGGTGATACCCCCGTCGACCATGAACTCGGTGCCAGTGGTGAACGACGACTCGTCCGACGCCAGATACAAGGCGGCATCGGCAATCTCGACGGCCTGACCGAACCGGCCCATGGGTATGTGCACCATGCGCCGATCCTTCTTCTCGTCGGTGTCGAGCACCTTCATCAACAACTCGGTGTGAAGGGGACCCGGGCACAAGGCGTTGACCCGGATGTTCTCACGACCGTGGATCACCGCCAGCTCGCGGGTCATGGCCAGCACACCCCCCTTGGACGCGGTGTACGCGATCTGGGGGGTGGCTGCACCCATGAGGGCCACGAAGCTGGCGGTGTTGATGATCGAACCCCCACCAGCCCGGCGCAGGGCCGGGATGGCGTACCGACAGCCCAGCCACACGCCTTTGAGGTTGACCTCCATGGTCAGGTCCCAGATGGTTTCGTCGGTGCTCTCGGCATCACCGTCGTCGGCATGCATGATGCCGGCGTTGTTGAACACCACGTCGAGCTTGCCGAAGGCTTCCTCGGTGGTAGCCACCATGGCCTCGGCCTCGGCCGGCGCCGCCACATCGGCGGCGACGGCGATGGCCTCACCACCCGCATCGCGGATCTCGGCCGCCACCACCTCGGCCGCCGGGCCGTTGACATCGACCACGGCCACCTGGGCGCCTTCCTCGGTGAATCGCCGGGCCGTGGCCGCCCCGATACCCGACCCGCCGCCGGTGATCAATGCCGTCTTGTCCGCCAGTCTCATCGTTGTGTCCTCTCTCGTGCCGCCTCGACCAATCGATCGAAGAGCAGCTGTTGGGTGGGGTCGGCCGCGGCGGTGATCTCCGGGTGCCACTGGACCGCAGCCAGCCACGGGTGGGTTCGATGCTCGATGGCTTCGACCACACCATCGGATGCTCGACTGACCACGTCGAACCCGTCACCCAACCGATCGACGGCTTGGTGGTGCCACGACATCGGTTCGACGACCGAAGCCGCCATCACCTCGGCCACCAGCGAACCGGGTTCGACCTCGACCGGGTGAGGAACGGGGCCATGGGGCGCCAGGCGGTGGACCACGTCGGACGGGCGATCGTCGATGTGGGGGTGCAAGCTGCCGCCGGCGGCCACGTTCACGACCTGCATACCCCGGCAGATGGCCAGGGTGGGAATGGCCGAGTCCAACAGACACTCGGCCAACGCGAACTCGAGTCGGTCGCGATCCTGATCGACCCGAAACACCTCGGGGTGTCCGGGGTGTCCGTATCGGGCCGGATCGACGTCACCACCGCCGCTGAGGACGACGCCGGCCACTTCGTCCAGCAATCCAGCCGGATCCGGCTCGCCCGGAGGGATCAGCACCACTCGCCCACCCGCCCGGCGCACCGCGTCGACGTAGAACGCATCCAGCTCGTAGCGGCCGTTGTCGTTCGGCGGATACGTCGTCAGCGCGATGAGTGGAGGGGTCATGCGCGCTCGAAGTACCTGACCAGTTCCCAGTCGGTGACGGCCCGTCGCCAAGCCTCGTCTTCGGTGGTGAAGAAGTGCCCATAGTGGTCGACGACGACATCACCGAAGGCCGCCCGGGCGAACGAGCTCGCCACGAACGCATCGGTGGCCGCCGCCAGCGTCCGGGGAAGCGGCTGGGCCTCGGTGCTCGTGTAGGCATCGCCGGCGAGCGGCGGCGGCGGTTCGACACGGCCCTCGATTCCGGCCAGGCCGGCGGCCAACACCGCCGCGTAGGCCAGGTACGGGTTCACGTCGGCCCCGGGAGCCGACACTCGATCCGCAGGCTGGGCCCTTCACCGACGATGCGGAAACCGGCGGTGCGATTGTCGGGTGACCACGCCAACCCGGTGGGTGCCCAGCTCTGGTGTTGGTACCGCTTGTAGGAGTTGACGGTGGGGGCCAGACAAACCATCAGTTCCGGCGTGTGGGCGATGAACCCACCGAGAAACCAGCGGAACTCGTCGCTACACCGGACACCGGCGATGTCGTCGGTACCGGCGAAGCAGTTCTCGCCGTCTCGCCACAGGCTGACGTGCAGGTGACAGCTCGACCCGGGCTGGTCGGGAACCGGTTTGGCCATGAAGGTGAGGCTGGCCCCGGCGGCGCCGGCCACCTCCTTGCCGCACTGCTTGGTGAGCACGTGCCGGTCGGCCATCTCGAGCACCGGTGCGTAGGCGATGTTGATCTCGTGCTGTCCCACCGCGGCCTCGCCCTTGGTCGACTCCACCGGAATACCCGACCGGCGCAGATGCCGCCGGAAGGCACCGTTGATGTCCTCGGTCCACGTGCCCTGCAACACGTGATAATCCTCGACGTACCAGCCAGCCGATGTGAGATCGCGATACCGGCGGTCGGCGGCGTCTCGGTAACTGTCGCGGTACAGGAAGTACTCGAGCTCACTGGCCGCCAGCACCTCGAAACCGGCCGCCGACAGTCGCTCGATCTGGCGGCGGAGAACGGCGCGGGGTGACACGGGCACCGGTTGATGGCGACGGTCCTCGGTGTCGCACAGCACCAGCGCAGTGCGGTCCTGCCACGACAACACCCGCAGCGTGTCCAGGTCGGGGGTGAGGTGCACGTCGCCGTAGCCACCGCTCCAGTTGGCGAAGTCGTACCCCTCCACCACCTCCATCTCCATGTCGACGGTGAACAGGTAGTCACAGACATGGGTGCCGGTCGGGTCGGCCAGGAAGAACTCGGCGTCCAGCCGCTTCCCCATCAACCGGCCGTACAGGTCGGGGAACGCGCAGATCACCGTGTCGAGGTGTTCGTCGGCCACCAACGCGGTGAGCTCGTCGAGTGAGCACCGTCCTCCGATCACCGCTCAGGCGCTCCGGGTGGCCAGACCGACCTGCTCGTCGCGCAGCCGGGTGGTGCGATGCACCGGGTCGGTGTCGAACTCGGGGATGACGTTGGTGCCGAAGCACTCGTACACCTCGAGGGCGTCCTCGATGGCCAGATCGGTGGACAAGGTGCCGAACGCCACCTGGTCGGCGCCGATGTCGGCGTAGTTCTGAAGGGTGCGGCGAGCCTCGTCGGGGGTACCGACGGCGATGTAGCCCTCCCGGATGGCGACGTCGAGCTGCTCGGGGCTCACGTCGGGCGGCAGGTCGGGCCACCGGGGCAGATGGGCGGCCATCGGGAAGCTGTCGAGATACTTACCCAGCAGACCCGTGTGGTAGTTCCCCCGGTTGTTGAGCACCAGCTCCCGCGCCCGCTGTCCGTCTTCGAGCACACACATGTCGGTGGTGACCATGACGTTGTCGTTGACGTAGTCACCCACCGGTTCGGCCTTGCCGATGTTGTCCTTGTACACCTTGATCAGCTGCTCGAGCTCGGCCGGCGTGCCCTGGGAGAAACACAACACACCCAGGCCCAGACGGGCGGCCTTCTCGAAGGTGCCCGGTGATCCCGAGGCCACCCACAAGGGAGGGTGAGGATCGGTGTAGGGCTTGGGCAACACCGGTCGCTGTGGCATCGAGAAGAACCGCCCCTCGAAGGGCCCGTAGGGTTCGTCTCTCCACATCTCGACGATCTCGGGAAGGGCCTCGTCGTACATCTCGCGGGTGACGTCCATGTCGGCGATGCCGAAGCCATACACCTCCTGGGACGACGATCCTCGGCCCGTGCCGAACTCGAATCGACCCTGACTCAGATGATCGAGCATGGCCACCCGCTCCGCGATCCGGACCGGATGGTTCACGTTGGGGGTGATGTTGAAGATGCCCGACCCGAGGTGGATTCGTTCGGTGCGGGCAAAGGCGTACGCCATGACCGTCTCGCTGTCGGACATGTGGGAGTACTCGTCGAGGAAGTGATGCTCGCTGAACCAGCAGTACTTGAACCCGGCTCGGTCACCCGCCTCGATGAGTCGGAGGTCGTCACGCAGGACGTCCTGTTCGGTTCGCTCCGCCCGGCGGGTGGCCGGGTGGTACATGGCGAGGAACATGCCGAATTCCATGACCGAGGCTCCTGAGGATGACGATCGGCGACGGCGAGACCCTAGTCCTCGCCACCGAGCCGGGCACCCGCCCCGGCGCGGAGCATCATCGACCGAAATCGGATCGAGCACGACCGGCGGGGCGACAGCCGGGCCGGAACAACTCCGGTCGGGGCGTCGTTGGCCAGGGCATGGACGAGACCCTGAGCCCCGACATCCCCATTGGCCTGAACCATGCGGTCCTGTGGGTGAGCGACCCGGCCCGAAGTGCGGTGTTCTACGCCGAGATACTCGGTCTGGAGGTGGTGGCCATGGAGGGCGAGCTGCGGTTCCTCCGCTCGCCGAACTCGGGCAACGATCACGACCTCGGATTGTTCCCCACCGACGAAGCACCGGGCGGATCCCGCCGCCCCGGGCTCTATCACCTGGCCTGGGAGGTGCCCACCCTCGCCGGGTTGCGCGCCGTGCGCCACCGACTCGAACAGCGGGGAGCACTGGTGGGTGCGTCGGACCATGGTGTCACCAAGAGTCTGTACGCCCATGACCCCGACGAGATCGAGTTCGAGGTCATGTGGGAGGTGCCGCGTCATCTCGATCACGACCCCTCCTTGACCACCCAGCCACTCGACCTGGCCGCCGAGATCGAACGCTACGGGGCCGACACGCTGGGCGGGCGGCTGGCCCGCTGACCTCAGTGGTCGTGCACCACCACCGGCACAGCGGCGTCGTCGCCCACCGTGTACCCAGCGTTGAACCCGTCTCGGATGGCTCCTTCGATGTAGCCCACCCCTGACACGTCGCCGATCTCGACCGGGTCGAATCCGGCTTCTCGCAACCGATCGGCGACGGTGGCATCGGCCACCATGCCGGTGGCGATGATGACCGTGTCGGCGGGGACCCGGTGGGCCGCGTTCCCGACCCGAAAACGCACGGTGTCGGTCTCGATGTCGGTGACGGTGGCCTCGCCGATGAGTGCCACCCCGTGTTCGCGCAGGTCGTGGAGCACGCGCCACCGGCGCGGGTGGGCCATCTCAGCGGCGAACAGCGGTCCCTCTTCGAGCACGGTGACCTCACGATCTCGATCGACCAGGAACTCGGCCAGCTCGATCCCCACCAATCCACCCCCGATCACAGCCACCCGGCGACCCACCGGCATGTAGTGCTGGGTGAGGCGAGCCATCCAGTCGGTGCGTTTGGTGATGCCGCTGATTCGTCCGGCCCGAGCGGCCAGTCGTCCGAACCGCGACAACTTGCCGGCGGTCTGCGCCGACGTCTCACCACTGAGCAGGGCTCGGAGGTCGTCGCCATCGACGACATGAGCAGCATCGACTCCGCTGATGGGCGGCCGCTCCCGACCAGCGCCGGTGGCCACGATCACCCGATCGGGCTCACATGCACCCACCGCTTCGGGCGTGGCCACCGTGCTGATCCGCACATCGACATCGAGGGCTTCCACCTGATGTTCGAGCCACGCCAACAACTCGGCGTTGGGTTCGTACACCAGCGCCGCAAACCGCAACGACCCGCCCAACACGCCGCTCTTCTCGAAGAGGGTGACCTGATGACCGCGGCCGGCCGCCACCCGGGCCGCCTCCAGCCCCGCCGGACCACCCCCGATGATCACGACCCGCTGCGAGTCGACGACGGTTTCGCGAAGCCGGACCGAGACGGCTGACTCGTTGGCCGTTTCGGGATTCACGGCACATCGCACCCGGCGGTCGAAGAACGGCTGGGCCACACACGTGTAGCAGTAGATACAAGGGCGGACCGTCTCGGGTTCGCCGGCGGTCAGCTTGGCCGCCAGCGCCGCATCGGCCAGCAACGGTCGACCCATGGCGATGAAGTCGGCGCCACCCTCGGCGATGAGTTGGTCTCCCCGCTCCGGTTCGATTCGCCCCACGGCGATGACCGGCACATCGACCCGGGCCCGCACGGCGCGAGCGTGGGTGGCATGGCGGGCTTTGCTGTGAGGCAGGGTGCCCTCGGTGAAGGCCGACGCCGAGGTCATGTCGCCGTAGGCCGACAGGTGGATCGCGTCGGCACCGGCCGCCACCGCCAACTCGGCGGCGTGAATGGCGTCAGACAACTCGATGCCACCCGGGGTGCGGTATTCGAGGGCATCGAGACGGCACCAAACGGGGAAGTGGGCTCCGGCCCGATCCTTGGCGGCGGTGATCACCTCACACAACAGGCGGGCCCGGTTCTCGGTGGAGCCGCCGTACTCGTCGTCGCGGAGATTCCAGGCCCGCGACAAGAACCCGGACAACAGGTATCCGTGGGCGGCGTGGATCTCGACCCCGTCGAAACCGGCATCGCGAGCCCGCCGGGCGGCTTCGGCGAAGTCGTCGACCACCTGCTCCAGATCGTCGGTCTTGGCTTCGCGGTAGTCTGGGGCCGCGGTGCCGGCGGCGGCCATCATCATTCCCAGCTCGTCGGCCGACAGGTCGTTGGCCATGTCCATCGACCCGTGCCACTCGGGTATCGACGGGACCAGGACCGGCCGCCCCTGTTTGGCGTCGAGTCGCGAGACCTTGCCGTGATGCACCAACTGCACGGCAACGGCCGCACCGTGTTGGTGCACTCGATCGGTGAGCTCGGTCAGATTCGGAACGAAGGCGTCGTCGCTGAGGCCGATCTGATGCGCGGAGTTGGCTCCCCGGGGATACGACACCGCGCAGACTTCGGTGATGATCAGGCCGACCCCGCCGCGGGCCCGTTCCTCGTAGTAGGCGATCAACGGCTCGCGGGCGTGGCCGTCGTCGTCGACGATCTCGACTCCCATCGGGGCCATGACGATGCGGTTGCGAACCTCCAGGGTGCCGATGCGCCCGGGAGCAAGCAGGTGGTCGAACATGGCTCTTCTCTACTCCGACGGACGGGCCGTTGGCCAGCGCTGACCGTGGTCAGACGAGCGACGCCACCGAGGCCGGCAAGTCATCGGTCATACGAATGATGGGGATACCGGTCTGGGTGTTGAGGTGCATCTCCTGATGGGCACGGGGCAGATCGGCCCAACCGTAGATCTCGTGGTGCACGGTGGGCCGGAAGACGCGGCCGTAGAGATCGGTGGCCGCCTCACATCCCTGCACCGTCTCGTAGTGGGTGTGGTCGATGGTGATCTGCTTCACCGACATGAGTGTGGAGTTGTATTCCACCACCTGGGACAGCTGCCATCCGGCCGACACGTTGACCCCCTGGCGAGCCGACACCGCCAGCCCCGCCGGATAGACGGGGCCGCGCAACATGTCGCACACCAGGTGCATGAGCTCTCCGTCGGTGCGGTCCTTGCAGACGCGGCCGAACGCCTTCACGTCGGCCGGCTCGGCAAAGCGGTTGAACTCGTTCTGGTCGATGGTCTCGATACCGGCCGCCTCCAGCACGGCCCGCCGGTCGGCGTTGCCGGCACAGTAGAAGGAGCGATGCCCCTCGGCCTGGGCCATCTGCAAGAACAACTCCGAGACCCCACCGCCGAAACCCAACACGTTGAGGCGGGCCTGTCGTTCGTACGGCACCTTCACCCGGTAGATGCCGAGCGCCCGTCTCCACAGGTGGTAAGCAGTCGGCGCCCGCAGGGGAAGGGCGGCCATCTCCCACAGATCGAGCCCGCAGTCGAGGGGCGCGGCGATGAGTTGCCACTCTCCCACCACTGCCTCCTTGGCGTACCAACCAATGGACTCGGGCGCGTCGTAGGCCCAGATTCGCAACGGGAATCCGAACCGATCGGGTCCGCCGTTGCAGTGGGTGATCACGATGTCGCCGGCGGCGAACCGCGTGACCTCGGGACCAACCGTCAGCACCTCGGCGGTGGCGCTGTTCCCCGGCACGATGCGGCCGCCGCGAGCGTCGGCGATGTTGATGGTGTCGGCGGTGGCTGCGTGGTCGATGTTGTGCTCGGCCGACACCGCGAGGATCCGCACGTGCACGTCGAGCGGACCGAGTGCGGGCAGCTCGATCTCGTCGAGGGTCAAGACTCGCGACACGTCGAATTCGGCCGGGTCATCACCCACCCGAGCGGCCTCGGCGGCAATGGATTCGGTCGTGATGCTGTAGGCGGGGACGGACAAAGGAACTCCTCGGGCTCGACGCCACCGATGTTGTAGTGGCTGGAAGGGCCGCCCACCCAGCTCCGGTCGGCGCCCGCAGGGTGCCTGGTACCGTGCCGCCATGTCAGAGACCACCTTCATCACCGGCGCCAGCTCGGGCATCGGGTTCCATCTGGCCCTCACCCTGGCGGCCCGGGGCCACGATCTGGTCGCCACCGCGCGCCGGGTCGATCGTCTCGATCAGCTGGCCCACCAGATCGGTGAATCCCACCCCGAACGCCGGGTGCTCACCCGCTCACTCGACGTCACCGACACCGATGCCGTACTCGAGGCCGTGCGGTGGGCCGACGCGGAGACCGGTGGGCTCACACGCGTGGTGGCCAATGCCGGTCTCGGATCGCAATCCGAGGGCAAGCTGGGTCAACCCGATCACGGCAGTCGAAGTGAGGCGCTGATCCAGACCAACGTGGTGGGCCTCATCGCCACCATCGATGCCGGCATCGACGTGATGCGCCCGCGCGGCGACGGTCACCTGGTGGCCATCTCGTCGGTCGCCGCCACCCGGGGACTGCCGTGGAGCCCCGCCTACTCGGCCTCCAAGGCCGCGGTCGACACGTACATGGAGGCGGTCACCGCTTGGCTGGTCGACACCAACATCGACACCACCGTCATCCGCCCGGGCTACATCCAGACCGAGATCTTCGACGACGGCGACGCCCTTCCCGACGTCACGCCGGTGGCCGAGGCCATCGGTCCGCTCACCGATGCCGTGGTCGATCGGATTCCCGAAGCCGTGATCCCGGCCGACCCCTACGAACGCACAGTGGAGCTGCTGAACGGCCTGGCGGTGGGTGACCTCAAGGCCCTCACCCCGCCCAGTCGGGCCTGAACCAACCGCAGTCAGCCCGGCGAGCGCTCACCTCGCCACTCACCTTCTTCGCGACCCAACGCCGCCAGTCGGCGCCGCACCTGAAGCGGCGGCAGCGGTGTCTCGCCGGCCCGTAAGGCGGCCACATGCTCACCGTCTTCGGCCCACACATGGCAGGTGTTGAGGTTGCCCGCGAATCGAGCCTGGCGACCGGGTTCGTCGGGGGCACCTGGGGCCTGACCCGCGGCTCGCGATCGTCGGACCCCCACCGACCACACCGATTGCACGACGGCCGGGGCCATGGCCTGGAGCAACGCGGTGGTGTGGGTGCACCCGCGGGGACCCCCGAACAACTCTCGGACCTTGTGGGTGAAGCCGCGACTGATGCTGAGCCCCACCAGCGACTCGTAGTGGGCCGTGATGGTCGGGCACGCCTCGGTGGGGTGACTCTCGAACCCGACCTTGGACTCGGTGATGACCATGTCGGTCAAACGAACGTGGAGCTCGACCTGCATCTGGTGGATCTCGAGGGGGTCGGGATCGTCGGCCACGTAGAGACCGGCCGGTTTCATGTCGGACACGGCTCCTCGCACCAGGACCTCGTCGTCGGCCACGAGGTACACCTTGGTTTCGTAGGTGCGGGTGTGGATCAGCTCGAGATCGTCGTCGGCCGGTAGGAGCCCCGCGGCCGGCCCGTTCAACTGATCTCCATGGCCGCGGCGTCCCAGAAGGCCCGCATCACCTGGATCAGCCCGGAGTCGTCGAACTCCATGGTGTCGATGATGTCGAGTCGACCGGTCTGCTCGCCGAGATCGACGGCCACCTGCATCGGAAAGGCGGCATGGTGCCCGGCCACCCGAATGGGGCCGGTGATCGACAGGGTGGCGTCCATGCCACTGGTGAAGGTGCCCTCGAAGAAGGCAGCAATGGCTTCGCGGCCGTGGTGAGCGGGCTGATCGACGGGATCGGCCACCGAACCATCGGTCGCGAACAGCTCACCCATGGCCTCGGCATTGCCGGCGTTCCACCGCACCACATAGTCCTCGACGGTGGCTCTGATCTGGTCTGGGGTCGGCATGGCCGCAGTCTTGAGGAGAAGGGACCATTCAGTCCAGGCGAACGGTCCGAACGCCCCATGACCAGCTGACACCGCACCTCCTACCGTGGGCTCACGCAACCGAGGAGACCCTGATGCAGCGCTGGAGTGACCACGTACGGGACGTGACCGGCGACTACCCCCAGGTGGTGCCGGGTCAGCTCATCGATCTCACCGATCCCCTCGGCGACGATCAGCCTCGTGTGGTGGGTGAACAGTTCGGGCCCGGTGAGTCGCTCGATGTCACCATTCCGGTGCATCTGCTCAACGGCGATCATCCCGACAACCCCAACAACTGGGGCCCCCGCAACTGGGACTGAGGAGTTGCGGGCTCCCAATCTCCGCAACTGGGACTGACGCTGTCACTCTCAACAGCGATCATCCCGACAACCCCCAACCACCACCGACCCCGCAACTGGGACTGAGGAGTTGCGGGCTCCCAATC
>JBPCTQ010000225.1:0-5501 GCA_051011595.1 Acidimicrobiales bacterium | reverse complement strand
CGGGCCGCCATCACCGAACTGGGTATCGCCCGGTTCAACGACCAGTGCCGGGCCTCGGTCATGCGCTACACCGCCGAGTGGGAAGAGACCGTCACCCGCCAGGCCCGGTGGGTCGACTTCGAGAACGACTACAAGACCATGGACCTGCCGTACATGGAGTCGGTCATGTGGTCGTTCAAACAACTCTTCGACAAGGGCCTCGTCTACGAGGCCTACCGGGTCATGCCCTACTCGTGGGGTGCCGAGACCCCGCTCTCGAACTTCGAGATCCGCCTCGACGACGCCACCCGCCCCCGCCAGGACCCGGCCATCACCGTGGGGTTCGACCTCGAGCCGGCCGACGGTGATCCGGGCCCGCTCCGGCTGCTGGCCTGGACCACCACACCCTGGACCCTCCCGTCCAACCTGGCCCTCGCCGTGGGGCCCGACGTCGAGTACACGGTGCTCGAGACGGCCGACGGCACCCACGTGGTCATCGGATCCGACACCGTCGCCGGCTACGACGCCCAGTTGGGCGATACCACCCCGGTGGGCACCCTGCGGGGTACCGAGCTGGTCGGCCGCCGCTACCAGCCGTTGTTCGATTACTTCGTCGACCGCGACGACGCCTTTCGAGTGCTCGGAGCCGACTTCGTCGACACCAGCGAGGGCACCGGCATCGTGCACATCGCCCCCGGCTTCGGCGAGGACGATCAGGCCGTGAGTGAGGCAAACGACATCCCGATCGGTCGAGCCGTCCCCGTCGACGATCAGGGCCGCTTCACCGACGACGTGCCCGAGTGGGCCGGCGAGAACGTCTTCGACGCCAACCCCGACATCATCCGCCACCTCAAAGACGCCGGCCGCGTCCTGCGCCACGAAACCTACGAGCACAACTACCCACACTGCTGGCGCACCGACACACCCATCATCTACAAGGCGATCTCATCCTGGTACGTCGAGGTCACCGCCATCCGCGATCGGCTGCTCGAACTCAACCAGCAGATCAACTGGGTGCCCGAACACGTCCGCGACGGTCGCTTCGGGCAGTGGCTGGCCGGGGCCCGCGACTGGTCGATCAGCCGCAACCGGTTCTGGGGTTCACCCATCCCGGTGTGGCAGAGCGACGATCCCGAGTATCCCCGCACCGACGTGTACGGCAGCCTCGACGAGATCGAAGCCGACTTCGGGGTACGGCCCGACGACCTGCACCGGCCGACCATCGACGACCTCACCCGCCCGAACCCCGACGACCCCACCGGCCGGTCGACCATGCGCCGGGTCCCCGAGGTGCTCGACTGCTGGTTCGAGTCCGGATCGATGCCCTGGGCCCAGGTGCACTACCCGTTCGAGAACAAGCAGTGGTTCGAGGACCACTTCCCCGCCGACTTCATCGTCGAGTACATCAACCAGACGCGCGGCTGGTTCTACACCATGCACGTGCTGGCCGGCGCGCTGTTCGACACCAACGCCTTCCAGAACGTCATCTGCCACGGCATCCTGCTGGCCGAGGACGGCAACAAACTCTCGAAGCGGTTGCGCAACTACACCGAGCCGACCGAGATCTTCGAGCAGCAGGGGGCCGACGCGCTGCGGTGGTACTTCATGTCGACCAACATCGTGCGGGGCGGCGACACCCGCATCAGCGATCAGGCCATCGACGAGGTCACCCGCCAGATCCTGCTCCCGATCTGGAACGCCTACTCGTTCTTCACCCTGTACGCGAACGTCGACGGCTACGAGGCCCGGGTGCGAAGCGACTCGCCCCAACTGCTCGACCGGTACCTGCTGGCCAAGACCCACGACCTGGTCGAGGCGGCCACGACCTCGATGGACGCCTACGACCTGCCCGGCGCCACCACCCACATCCAGTCGTTCATCGACGCGCTCAACAACTGGTACATCCGGCGCAGCCGCGATCGGTTCTGGTCGGCCGGTTCGGCCCGCGACGACGCCGACAAACGCGACGCGTACGACACGCTGTACACCGCGCTCACCACCTTCTGTCGGGTGGCGGCCCCGTTCCTGCCACTGGTCATGGACGAGGTGTACGGCGGCCTCACCGGCGGCGAGTCTGTCCACCTCGCCGACTGGCCCGACCCCGACGAGCTCCCGTCCGACCCCGCCCTGGTGGCCAACATGGATCAGGTCCGCGACGCGGTCTCGACCGCGCTGCGGTTGCGTGAGGAGCTGGGCCTGCGGGTCCGGCTGCCGCTCGCCGGGTTGACCCTCGTGCACACCGGCATCGATCCGGCCTACGCCGACATCGTCGCCGACGAGGTCAACGTGAAGGCAGTGGGGTTCGACGACGCGCTGGCCGACTACGCCACGTTCAACCTTCGTCCCGACGGCAAGGTGTTGGGACCCCGGCTGGGGGGCGACGTCCAGCAGGTGTTCGGGGCGGCGAAGTCGGGCGACTGGGTCGACAACGGCGACGGCACCGTCACCGTGGCCGGCCACGTGCTCGGTGACGGCGAGTTCGAGTTGGCCGTCGAGCCGGTCGAGGGAGTGGTGGCGGCCCCCCTTCCCGGCAACGACGCCCTGGTCGTCCTCGATACCGAACTGACGCCCGAACTCGAGGCCGAGGGCACCGCCCGCGACGTCGTGCGTCTCATCCAGAACGCCCGCAAGGAGGCCGACCTGGTGGTCACCGACCGCATCACGGTCGCGCTCGACGCACCCGACGAGGTCGTCGAAGCGGTGCGGACCCATCAGGCGTACGTGGCCGAGCAGGTGTTGGCCGAGCGCATCGAGTTCGGCCCCAGCGAGGGTGACTCGATCCACCGGGCCGCGGTGGGCGGTCACTCCATCGGCATCGGCATCCGGGCCGCCTGACCCGCACCCGCGTCAGTCGAGCAGGCAGGCGAGGGCCCGCGGAATCCAGAGGTCGCAGGGGTCGACGTCGCCGTAGCTGGCCTCGAAGAACACGACGGTCAACGCCATCTGCACCAGCTGGGCTCGACAACAGGCCTCGATCGACTCCCAGAGATCGTCGAACGGATGAGCCACCCCATGGGCGGTGAGCGCCTCGTGATAGGCCTCGGCCAACTTGCGGGCCATGGGCCGGCCGTCGTCGGGCATGACGCTGCTGCTCAGCAGGTACCCGACGTCGAAGCCCGGATCGGCGACCGAGGTCATGGCCCAGTCGAGCAGGGCGAGCGAGCCGTCGTCGCGATAGATGACGTTGTCGGTGCGGGTGTCACCGTGGATCAGCGTGATCGGTCGGTTGAGCCGGGCCGTGTCCTCGGGGAACCGCTCGGCCGCCTCGTAGAGCATGGCGATCTGGGCGTCGGTGAGATCGGGCCAGCGCTCGATGCAGGCCGGGATGGCCCGCTCGCGTGCGACGTTGGCCTGCACGACCGGGATGTGGGTGACGGCGCGACCCTGGCGGGCGACACTCTCGAGCCCCTCGCCGCCCCAGAAGTGTGAGTGGACCACGGCCAGTTCGCCGAGCACCTGCTCGAGCAGTTCGGGGCCCGGGGGCTCGACCAGGTCGTAGACCTGGCCGTCTCCCATGTCCTCGATGAGCAGAGCGTAACGACGGCTGGTGGCCCGCATGAACTTGGTGACGTCGCGCGTCACCGCCACGTGCACACCCGCCGGCATTCGTTCGAGCAGCCGCGAGCCGCCGGCCTTGGCCGTGGTGGTGAGGCGGGCGGTGTCGAAGTCGGAACCGAAGTGACGCGGCACCCGGATCGGCACCTGACCGGCCACCCCGCGGTAGAAGCTGATCTCGCGTTCGTAGGTGCCCAGCGCCTCGATCATCCCCCGGTTCTGGAGGTTGGTGGTCGGGAACTTGGCGATGACCGAGTCGGGAGCACGGCCCTGGTCACCGTGGTAGCGCAACGACACCCGCATGAGTTCGCCGCTGAGGCCCTGGCCGCCACCGAGCGGCCCGACGTCGAATCCGACGACCTCGCTGGTCGCGGGGAGGCCCCCGTGGGCCCGGAGTTGGTCGGTCAGCCAACGCGGGGTCAGGTCACCCGGTTGGCTGGGAATGAACGTCCTACGCGGCACTCTCACTCTCTCCGTATCGTCGCCCCACCGGCTGAGATGGAGGAACCAATTCGCTGACTGGGAAGGCAACTTACCAGGAAGATTGCTGCGTAGGAAGGCAACCCGGTGGGCCGGTGGTCGGGTGTGCCGTCGCCCCGACCGTGGATTAGACAGTGATCGACCACTCGTCCGGGAGCAGCACATGGCCATCGACTTCACCCTCTCACCCGAACTCGAGGAAACCCGCCTGCGGGTCCGAGCCTTCGTCGACGACGTGATCCGTCCGGCCGAGGACCGCATCGAGGGCAACGACGGCGGCGACGGCCTCGACGGCGCGGCGCGAGTCGAGGTCCTCATCGAGCTGCGCAAGCAGGCCCACAAGGCCGGCATCTGGTTGCCCCACATGCCCGAGGAATGGGGGGGCATGGGTCTGGGCCACGTCGAGTTGGCGATGGTGCAGGCCGAGGCGGCCAAGTCCTACTACGGACCGTGGGTGTTCAACTGCCAGGCCCCCGACGAGGGCAACATGCACACCCTGCTCCACTGGGCCACGCCCGAGCAGGCCGAGAAGTACCTCAAGCCACTCTGTGAGGGCACCGCCTGGTCGTGTTTCGCCATGACCGAACCCGAGGTGGCGGGCTCCGATCCCACCCTCATCCAGACCACCGCCTATCAGGACGGCGACGAGTGGGTCATCAACGGCCACAAGTGGTTCATCTCCAATGCCCACCGGGCCAACTTCGCCATCCTCGTGTGCCGCACCGAAGAGAATCCCGACATTCCCCAGGCGGCCAACAGCGCCTTCCTCATCGACCTGCCGAGCGACGGCTGGAACGAGGTCCGCGAGGTCGAGACCATGCACGGGGGGACCGGACACAGCGAGATCGTCATCGACGACCTACGCGTCCACGACGATCAGATGCTGGGCGGACGGGGTCAGGGCCACCTGCTCGGCCAGTACCGCCTCGGCCCGGCCCGCCTGGCCCACTGCATGCGGTGGATCGCCCAGGCCGAGACCGCACTCGACATGATGGTCGACCGGTCACTCAACCGGTTCAGCCACGGCTCGTTGCTGGCCGAGAAGCAGGGCATCCAGTGGCTCATCGCCGACTCCACCATGGAGCTCTACCAGTCCAAACTCATGGTGCTGCACGCGGCATCGAAGATCGATGCCGGGGTCGACTTCAAGAGTGAGGTCTCGATGGCCAAACACTTCGTGGCCAACATGTTGAACCGAGTCATCGACCGTTCGATCCAAGTCCACGGTGCGCTCGGGTACTCGACCGACACTCCCCTGGCCCACATGTACCAGCACGCCCGCTGGGCTCGTTTCGCCGACGGCGCCGACGAAGTGCACCAGATGCGTATCGCCCAGCGCACCATCGCCGCCTACACCGACGACGGCAGCACCCGCAGAGCGACGGGAGACCTGCCGATTTGATTCCGCGAGGCGGGATCCGGCGCCGAGGGCGCCTCGACCCGCCTGCGGCTGCGGCGGAGCCGGTGCACCGCTCCCTGTCTTGTTC
>JBPCTQ010000224.1:0-16194 GCA_051011595.1 Acidimicrobiales bacterium | reverse complement strand
TCTTGACGTCTTCGGGCATCACGTAGGTGCGTCCGGCGGCGGCGGCGAAGGCCCGCACGGCACGGGCCAGGGCCGAGCTGCCCCGGGGGCTGGCGCCCAGGCGCAGCTGCGGGATGTTGCGGGTCTCGCGGGCGATGCTGACGATGTAATGGCGGATGTTGGGCGCGATGTGGATGCGGTCGCAGATGTCGCTCATCTTGCGAAACTCATAGGGCGTGACCAGTGCCTCGAGCTCGGGTCGAAAGTGGCGGTGATTGAGGCTGTCGATGATTTCCATCTCGGCTGCCTGGTTCGGGTAGCCGACCCGAAGTCGCATCATGAATCGATCGAGCTGGGCTTCGGGCAGGTTGTAGGTTCCGTCGAGTTCGACCGGGTTCTGGGTGGCGATCACGATGAATGGGTCGGGGACCGGGTGGGGGACACCGTCGACGGTGACCTGGTGTTCCTCCATCACCTCGAGCAGGGCGCTCTGGGTCTTGGGTGAGGCCCGGTTGATCTCGTCGCCGAGCACCACGTTGGCGAAAACACTGCCGGGGTGGAACTCGAACTTGTTGTTGGTGCTGCTGAAGATCTGCACACCGGTGACGTCGGTGGGCAACAAGTCGGGCGTGAACTGGATCCGCGAGAGGGTGCCGTTCATCGACTCGGCCATGGCTCGAGCCAGGGTGGTCTTGCCGACACCGGGAACGTCCTCGATGAGCAGATGGCCCTCGGCGAGCATGCACACCAGCGCCAGTTGCACGACGTCGGTCTTCCCTTTGATGATGCGCTCGATGTTCCCGACGAGCTCATCGAGCCGAGCCGCGAACTGGTCGGCCTCCTCCAGCGAAGCGCGCGGGCGTTTCTCGTCGGTCAAAGGGATCCTCATCCGGTCGAATCGGGGTTTCGCAGAGCCCCGGTGGCCAGGGCTCTACGATGCTACTCGGTGCGAGGGATTCGTTCCCACGCTGGGCGCCATCGAGTCCGACCGATGGCGGTGGTCCGAAGGGAGCAACAACGGCCTCGAAACGACGGCTCGACGCCGAGATGGTGCGTCGCCGGTACGCGGTGAGTCGCCAGCACGCCCGCGAGCTGGTGGAGGCCGGCAAGGTCACGGTGGCGGGCGCCCCGGTGTTCAAGCCGGCCCGTCTGGTCGACCCCGGCGATGCGCTGGTCGTGGCTGCCGACCCGCCGCCGTACGTGAGTCGAGCCGGCCAGAAGCTGGCCGCCGCGCTGGACCGGTTCGGCTTGTCGCCTGAAGGGCAGCGGGTGATCGATTGTGGGGCGAGCACCGGAGGGTTCACCGATTGTGTCCTCCAACGCGGGGCTCGTGAGGTGGTGGCCATCGACGTGGGCCGCGCCCAGCTGCATCATTCCCTGGTCATCGACGAGCGGGTGCACAACCACGAACGACTGAACGTCCTCAACGTCGATCCCGTGGCCGTTGGTGGCCCGGCGCCGCTGGTGGTGGCCGACCTGTCCTTCATTTCCCTGGCGACGGTGATGCCGGCGTTGCTGAGCCTGGTGGAGCCGGCCGGCTCGCTGGTGGTGCTGGTCAAACCACAATTCGAGGTCGGCCGTCGCGCGGCCAACGACGGCCGGGGTGTGATACGCGACCCGGAACTGTGGCGGTCGGTTCTGGTTGCCACCCGAAGCACGGTCACCGCCGCCGGAGCGGCCATGATGGAGGTCATGGTCTCACCCCTGACCGGTGCGGATGGCAACGTGGAATTCTTGGCTCACGTACGCCACGCCGACGAGCCGGCCGTCACCGATGAAGTGATCGATCGTGTGGTCGACCAGGCCGCGGGAGGTGTCGGGTGAGCACGGTCGGCATCGTCATCCACCACCACCGGGATCTGGCCGTCAAGCAGGCCCGCGAGCTCATCGAATGGTTGACGGGCAACGACCATGTCGTCCGCCTCACCGAGCTCGACTCCGACACCCTGGGGCTGAACGCCGAGGTCGTTGCCGACGACCAGTTCAGCAAGGGACTCGATCTGGTCGTGTCGCTCGGCGGCGACGGCAGCATTCTGCGAGCGGTCGAGCTGGTGGGCGGTTCCGCGGTGCCGGTGCTGGGTGTCAACGTCGGCGAGCTCGGGTACCTGGCCATGGTGGAGCCCGGCGACGAACAACACGCCATCGAGTCCTTCCTGGCCGGCGAGGATGAAGTCGTCGAACGCATGATGGTGCAGGCCACGGTGCACACCTCGTCGGGCACCACGGTGCACCATGCCCTCAACGATGTTGTGGTCGAGCGGGGAGCGACGTCGACCACCATTCGTTTGGCCGTCACCATCGATGACGCCTACTTCCACACCTACGCCGCCGATGGCCTCATCGTGTCGACCGCCACCGGTTCGACCGCCTACTCGCTCTCGGCGCGCGGTCCCATCGTGGCGCCGGGCCTGCGGGCGCTGTTGTTGACCCCGGTCGCACCCCACCAGCTCTTCGATCGCTCGCTCGTGCTCAAGCCTTCGAGCACGGTGACCTTCGAGGTGGCCGGACACCGCGAAGCCCGACTGTCGGTCGATGGTCGCACCCTGGCCACCCTGGAGCGAGGCGACACCGTCGTGTGCACGGCGTCGCCCCGCACCGTTCGCCTGGTCACCTTCGGTGACCCCAGCTTCCATCAGGTATTGAAGGCGAAGTTCGGCCTGGCCGACGTTCGCGAATGACGACCAACTCACCACTGACCGGGAGGTGCCTACGTGCTGCGTGAGCTCCACATCACCGACCTCGGGGTCATACCCGAGTTCACCCTGGTCTTCGACGAGGGCATGACCGTGGTGACGGGCGAGACGGGGGCCGGCAAGACCATGGTGGTGGGGGCGATCGATTTGTTGGTCGGCGGCCGGGCCGACAGCGATCTGGTGCGCCCCGGTGCCGAGGCGGCGGTGGTCGAGGGACGATTCGAGACCGCCGACGGTGAGATCATCCTGCGGCGCGTCATCCCGCGCGACGGCCGTTCGCGGGCCTACATCGACGGCGGGCTGGCCACCGCAGCTGCGCTGAGCGACGCCGGGGCCGGCCTGGTCGACCTGCACGGACAGCATGCCCACCAGTCGCTGCTCTCGGGTGCGGTGCAGCGAGCGGCCCTCGATCGTTTCGGGCAGGTCAAGACCGGACCACTCACCGAGGCCCGCGCCGAAGTGGCGGCGCTCGATGCCGCGCTCGCCGACCTGGGCGGCGACGTACGCGAGCGGGCCCGGGAGATCGACCTGTACCGGTTCCAGGTCGAGGAGCTGGAGGCGGCGGCCATCGAGGATGGCGAGGAGGACGATCGTCTGGGGTTGCTCGAGGACGACCTGGCCGATGCGGTTGCCCATCGAGAAGCCGGCCACGCAGCCGTGGAGGCGCTCGATCCCGACGGAGGGGCAACCGCGGCCCTGGGCCGGGCCCTGGAGGCGCTCGACGACCGTCGGCCGTACCACGAGGTGGCCAGTCGCCTTCGCACCGTGCTGGTCGAGCTCGACGACCTTCGGGCCGAGCTGCGGTCGACCATCGACACCATCGACGACGACCCGGCTCGGCTGGAGAGCGTCCGTGGCCGCCGCCAACTGCTCCATGACCTGCGCCGAAAGTACGGCGACACGCTGAGCGACGTCGTGGCCTACACCGAACTGGCCCGCACGCGGCTCCAAGAGCTCGAGCAGTACGAAGAACGGGCCGAAGATCTCGACGAACGCCGACGGGCAGCCGTCGAACGTCGAGAGCAGGTCGAAGCCGAGGTTGCGGCCCAGCGGCGGGCCGCGGCCGGGCCGTTGGCGACTGCGGTCGAGGCCGAGCTGGCCACTCTGGCCATGCCCGATGCGCGGTTCGCCATCGATGTCGACGGTCCGGCAGGGTCCGAGGTCGAGTTCGGGCTGGCCGCCAACCCGGGTTCCGACGTCATGTCCCTGGCCAAGGTGGCATCGGGTGGTGAGCTGGCCCGGGCCATGCTGGCCTTTCGTATGGTGCTCACCGAGGCTCCACCGGTGCTGATCTTCGACGAGGTCGACGCCGGCATCGGCGGCGAGACGGCCCACGCGGTGGGCCGTTGCCTGGCCGCGCTGGGCGAGCAGCACCAAGTACTCGTGGTCACCCACCTGGCCCAGGTGGCGGCCTACGCCGACCATCAGGTGGTGGTGGTGAAGTCCTCGGGCGACGACACCACGGTGAGCCAGGCTCGACTGGTCGAGGCCGACGAGCGAGTGATCGAGCTGTCTCGGATGCTGAGCGGTTCGCCCGACAGCACGGCCGCCAACGACCACGCCGAGGAGCTGTTGGTGACGGCGGCCGAGCAGCGGCGCCGATGATTTGGTCGTGATGCGCGCGTGAGCGGCGTCGGCGCGGTACGGTCAGATCCCGTGACAAAACACATCTTTGTAACGGGTGGTGTTGCCTCGTCGTTGGGCAAGGGCATCACCGCTTCCTCTCTCGGTCGACTGCTCAAAGCCCGAGGGCTGCGGGTCACCATGCAGAAGCTGGATCCGTACATCAACGTCGATCCCGGCACCATGAATCCGTTCGAACACGGAGAGGTGTTCGTGACCGACGACGGGGGAGAGACCGACCTCGATCTGGGCCACTACGAACGGTTCATCGACGAGAACCTGTCGCGGGCCTCGAACGCCACCACCGGTTCGATCTACAGCCACGTCCTGGCCGCCGAACGCCGAGGCGACTACCTGGGCAAGACCGTGCAGGTCATCCCCCACATCACCGACGAGATCCGGCGACGGATCTCCTTGCTGGCGGTCGACGACGTCGATGTGGTGATCACCGAAGTGGGCGGCACCGTGGGCGACATCGAGATCCTGCCGTTCCTTGAAGCGGTGCGACAGTTCCGGCTCGAAGTGGGCCGCGACAACGTGTGCTACGTGCACGTCACCTTGGTTCCGTTCATCGGCCCCTCCGCCGAGCAGAAGACCAAACCCACCCAGCACTCCGTCACCGAGCTGCGCAGTCGCGGAATCCAGCCCGACGCCATCGTGTGTCGGAGCGAGGAACCGATCAGCGCCGACCTCAAGCGCAAGATCTCTCGTCTGTGCGACGTGCCCGTGGGTGCGGTGGTCAATGCCGCCGATGCCGATTCGTTGTACGAGATCCCTCTGGTGTTGCACGACGAGGGCCTCGACGGCGAGGTCTGTCGGCTCCTGCGCTTCGACGAGGACGAACATCCACTCGATCTGTCCCACTGGCAGGAGCTCAACCGCAAGGTCGATGCCGCCACCCGACCCATCAAGATCGGTCTCATCGGCAAGTACGTGAGCCTCGTCGACGCTTACCTGTCGGTGGTCGAGGCCACCAAACACGGTGGTATCCACCACGGCGCCAAGGTCGAGATCGACTGGATCCAGGCCGAAGACGTCGAAGGGCTGTTGGCGGCCGGCCGGCTCCGCGACCTCGACGGCATCGTCATTCCCGGTGGGTTCGGTGAGCGGGGGGTCGAGGGCAAGATCGCCGCCGCCGGATACGCACGAGAACACAACATCCCTTGTCTGGGCCTGTGCCTGGGTATGCAGGTGATGACCATCGAGTACGCCCGCAACGCTCTGGCCATGGCCGGCGCCAACTCCAGCGAGTTCGACCCCACCACACCACACCCGGTGATCGACCTCATGGAGAGCCAACGCGACATCACCGACAAGGGTGGCACCATGCGGTTGGGGGCCTATGTGGCCCAGCTGGCCCCCGGTAGCCAGGTGGCGACCATCTACGGCGAAGGAGTGGTGTCGGAGCGGCACCGCCATCGTTACGAGTTCAACCCTTCGTACCGGGGCCGCTTCGACGATGGTGACTTCGTGTGTTCGGGACAGTCGCCCGATGGTCGTCTGGTCGAGTTCATCGAACTGGGCAGCCACCCGTTCTGGGTGGGCACCCAAGCCCACCCCGAGTTCAAGAGCCGCCCGGACCGGGTCGCGCCGCTGTTCGGTGCCTTCGTGGCCGCCGCCCTGGCTCGGGCCGAGGGGCGAAACCCCCACTTGCTGCGGCTCGACGACGAGGTCGAGACCTCGGGCCGTGTTGCACGGCAGTCCTGACACGCGGCGAGGCGACCGCTCGGTCGGGCCATGACCGGGTTCCGTCAGCTCGACGAGACCGTCGTGTACGAGGGGGCGGTGGTCACCCTGGCCCAGGGACGTTTCCTCACCCCCGATGGCGACACCGTCGAACGTGACTGCCTTCGCCATCCCGGTGCGGTGTCGGTGGTGGCGTTGCGCGGCGACAATGTGGTGATGGTGCGTCAGTATCGGGCGGCCATCGATCAGGTGTTGCTCGAGATTCCGGCCGGCAAGCGAGATGTGGCCGACGAAGCCCCCGATGTGACGGCCAACCGTGAGCTGATGGAGGAGGTCGGCTACCGGGCCTCGTCGCTGACGCTGTTGTCGAGCTTCTACAACTCGGCCGGATTCTGTGACGAGCTGAGTTTCGTCTACCTGGCCGAGGACCTCGAGCCGGTACCCACCGACCTGCAGGGTGTCGAGGAGCAGCACATGACCATCGTCGAAGTGCCGCTCGACTCGGTCCCCGACCTGATCGCGTCCGGCGAGCTCTGCGACGCCAAATCGATCATCGGCTGCCTTCTGGCTCTTCGTCACCGAGGCCGATGATGGCCACCGTGGTCCTGCCCGCACCGGTGGAGGACTACCTGGTGTGGCTGGCCGTCGAGAAGGGGAGGGCCACCAACACCCTGTCGGCCTACCGTCGCGATCTCGAGCGCTACGTCGGGTACGTCGAGGGTCGAGGGTCGAGGGTCGACCACGTCAACACCGACATGGTGGTGGACTTCGTCAGGCACCTCGACGACCTCGAGCTGGCTGCCGCCTCTCGAACCCGGACGATGGTGTCGGTCCGTGGTCTGCACCGGTTCATGTTGGCCGAGGGCCTGGCCGCCACCGACCCCTCGGCCGATGCCGAGATCCCCCGTACCGGTCGGGGTCTCCCCAAACCGCTCACCGAACCGGAGATCGAGCGGCTACTCGATGGCATCGAAGGGGATGCACCGTTGGCTCGGCGCGACCGGGCGATGGTCGAGTTGCTGTACGGCACGGGTATCCGCATCTCCGAGCTGGTCGGTACATCGCTGGGTGACCTCGACCTCGATGCCGGCCTGCTCCGCGTCTTCGGCAAGGGGTCCAAGGAACGCATCGTGCCCGTCGGACGCCTGGCGACGGTTGCGATGGTGCAATGGCTGGCACCGGCCGGCCGAGCGCACCTCGAACCCGAACGTTGGGCCAGCCGCGACGACTCCGAGGCCATCTTCTTGAACCATCGGGGTGGCCGGCTCAGCCGCCAGGGGGCGTGGGGTGCGCTCAAGAAACATGGTTCGGTGGTGGGGCTGGGGACCAAGCTGAGCCCCCATGTGCTTCGCCACTCGTGTGCGACTCACATGCTCGATCACGGCGCCGATGTGCGCAGTGTGCAAGAGCTGTTGGGCCATGCCTCGATCACCACCACCCAGGTGTACACGTCGGTCTCGACCGAGCGGCTCAAACAGGTCTATCGAGCCGCCCATCCGCGAGCCGGGACCGACTGAATGGCTGGAGCCGCGCATCTCACCCGCCGATTCTTCGGCTCCTTGCGTCCGGGTGGTCCCCGCGCGCACGACGTGGCCTGGGTCGAGTCGGTGCTGTCGCCCGCCGAGCTGGACCTGTGGCGACGGCTGTACGGCCCCGATCGCCGCCACTCGGTGGCCGTGGCCCGACGGGTGCAGGACGAGCTGGGTGACCAGGCCACCAACGCCGTGTTGGCGGCAGCCCTGCTGCACGACGTGGGCAAGCTCCAGAGCGGCCTGCGCACCTACACCCGGGTGGCGGCCACCCTCTCGGCCGCGGTGGCTGGGCGCGAGACGGCCGAGTTGTGGGTCGACAGCTCCGGTGTGACGCGCCGGATCGGCCTGTACCTGAAACACCCCGAGATCGGGTCGGACATGCTGGCCATGGCAGACAGTGATCCCCTCACGGTGGCATGGGCCCGCGAACACCACTGGCCGCGGGACCAGTGGACGATCGAGCTCGCGGTGGCCGATGTCTTGTGGGCCGCCGACGACGACTGAGGGTCAGGCCGGTGTGAGCCCGATGTTGGTGCGGGCTCGCTCCAACACGGGTGTGATCACCGCGCCGGCCTTGTCGGCGCCGGTGCGGAGGATCTCGACGATGGCGTCGGGGTCGGCGGCCAGGTCGCGATAGCGGGCCTGTATCGGCGACAACAGGTCACACACGGCAGCAGCAGTGTCGACCTTCAGGGGCCCGTACTGCTCGTACTGGTCGGCCAACGACTCCGGTTGGTCGCCGGTGACCGCTCCGAGGATGGACAACAGGTTGGATACCCCTGGTTTGGTGGCCACGTCGTAACGGACGTCGCCGTCGTTGTCGGTGACGGCCCGCTTGATCTTCTTCTCGATGGCACCGAGATCGTCGAGCATCCCGATCGACCCCTGAGGAGAGTCTGCCGACTTCGACATCTTGTTCTCGGGATGCTGGAGATCCATGACCCGGGCACCGGCCGGAGGGATGAAGGCCTCGGGAATCACGAACGTGTCGCCGTAGCGGGCGTTGAAGCGCTCGGCGATGTCGCGGGTGATCTCGATGTGCTGTCGCTGGTCCTCACCCACCGGCACCAGGTCGGTGTCGTACCCGATGATGTCGGCGGCTTGTAGTGCCGGGTAGGTGAACAGGCCGGCAGACACGAAGTCGCGTTGGGCCGCCTTGTCCTTGAACTGCACCATCCGGGACAGCTCGCCGTACGAAACCGTGCACTCCAGCAGCCAGGCCAGCTCGTTGTGCTGGTGCAGGTGACTCTGCACGAACAGGGTGCACTGCTCGGGATCGACACCGGTGGCCACCAGCAGCTGAGCCAGGGCAATGGTGTTGCTCCCGACTTCACCCGGCTGTTTGGGGATGGTCAGGGCGTGGAGGTCGACAATGCAGTAGACGCAGTCGTGCTCGTGCTGGAACCGAACCCAGTTCTGGAGCGCGCCGAGGAGGTTGCCGAGATGGAGCTCGCCGGTGGGTTGGATGCCAGAGAAGACCCGAGTCACCGGCCCGAGGTTAGTGGTCGGGTTCTACTTCCCGGCCGCATTTCGCCTGCGTGCGGGCCGCGGCATACGCGGCCAGGGCGCGTTGCCGAGCCGAACCGTGATCGACGATCGGTTGGGGATAGTCGATTCCGGCGGCCGCCAGCTCGCGCGGTCCGAGGTCGGCGGGCCAGTGGATGCTGCGATCGTCGAGCTCGGCCAGTTCGGGCACCCATCGGCGTATGTAGGACCCGTGCGGGTCGAACTTGCGGCTCTGGGTGATGGGGTTGAAGACACGGAAGTAGGGAGCGGCGTCGAGGCCGGTACCGGCCACCCACTGCCAGTTTCCGGCGTTCTGAGCCACATCACCGTCGAGGAGATGGCGCCGGAAGTGGCGCTCTCCGAGGCGCCAGTCGATCAGGAGGTCTTTGACCAGGAACGACGCCGTGATCATACGGACGCGGTTGTGCATGAAGCCCGAGTCGGCCAGCTGTCGCATCCCGGCATCGACGATGGGGTAACCGGTTCGGCCCCGGGTCCAGGCCTGATAACCGTCGGGATCGTGCTGCCACTCGATGCCGTCGTACTCCGCTCGGATGGCCACCGCGGCGATGTCAGGGCGAATGTGGGTGGTGTGGGCATACCAGTCACGCCAGGCCAACTGCCGGGTGAAAGCCGCCCGACCGCTGGTGTGATCGCCCACCCGGTGCAGCACCTCTCGGGGGCTGATCGTGCCGAAACGTAGGTCGGCCGACAGTCGCGAGGTGCCGTCTTCGCCCGGCGCATCCCGGATGTGCTCGTAGTCATCGACTCGTTCCAGCCAGCTGGTCAGCCGCTCGTGGGCCGCGTCCTCACCCGGTTCGATGATGGGACCGGGGCTGGGAGAAGGGGGTGGTGGTTCGGATGCTCCGAGCACACAGGTGGCTGCCGGTGCGGGCCAGGTCTCGAACGGCGTGGCGGCCCAGGCTCGGTGGAAGGGTGTGAAGACTCGCGACAACGAACCCTTCTGGGTCAGCACCGTGCCCGGCGGGTGAACCAGCGTTCCCCAGTGCGGGTGAGCGGGCGTGGGCAGAGATGGGAACAGGCCGTCGTCGCGCTGCTGGGCATAGGGAGTGACGTCGGCGTTGTACGTGATGGCGTCGATGCCGAATTCGGACATGGTTGCCGGCACCACGTGGCGGGGATCTCCATGGCGGATCACCAGTGCTCCTCCGGCTGCTCGTAGCCGCCGATCGAGGGCGGCGAGGTGACCCAGGAGCAGCTGCCGGCGGCGATCACCGACCCGGTCGATCAGACCGGGATCGAGGACGAACAAGGCCAGCACCTCGTCGCCGAGTTGGGTGCTGTGGGACCAGGCCGGGTTGTCGTCGAGACGGAGGTCGCGCCGAAACCAACAACAAATCCGCATGGATCGACCCTAGTGAGGGGGCCTCCGCTACCCGGGGCCAGGCTGGTCGTCGGTCGCCATTGCATCTTCGGCCCGACCATGTACGGCTGTGGACCTGGCGCGCAATAGGGTGCCCGGATGGCCTACGAGGTCCAGACCGAGGTCTATCAGGGTCCCTTCGACCTGCTGCTCCAGCTCATCCTTCAAGATGAGGTGGAGCTGTACGAGATCTCCCTGATCGACATCGTCGACGCCTACCTGGCCGAGCTCGAGCGCATGGAGATGTGCGACCTCGATGTGGCGACCGAGTTCTTGCTGATCGCGGCCACCCTCGTCGAGCTCAAGACCCGACGATTGCTCCCCGACGACCGCGAATTCGACCTCGAGGACGAGTTCGGGCTCTGGGAGCACCGCGATCTGCTGCTGTCGAAGCTGCTCGAGTGCAAGACGTTCAAGGACGCCGCCATCGTGCTGCGGCGGATGAGCGCGGAGGCCGACCGGTCCTACGCCCGCCGGGCCGGTCTCGACGAGGCGTTCATCGGACTGGCCCCCGACCTGCTCACCGGAGTGACGGCGATTGACGTACGCGACGCGTATGTCCGAGCCCTCACCCCGCGCCCCGAACCCCGGGTCGACCTGTTCCACGTCGATCCCATCACCGTCACGGTGCACGATGCGGTGGTCGAACTGCTCGACGAGTTGCCCCGTGTGCAACACATCTCGTTCCGCGACCTCACCGAGGGACTGGTCGACCGCATCGAAGTGGTTGTGCGGTTCCTGGCGGTGCTCGAGTTGTTCAAACAGAACCTCGTCGACGTCGAACAGGTGCGCACCTTCGGCGAGATTGCCATCCGCTGGATCGGTACCCCCGAGGCCGTGGCCGAACTCGAGATCGATCGTTATGAAGGATGACATGACCGAGAATCCGTCCGAGACCTTGGCGATGCCCATCGACGACTCCGAACTCGACCCCGAGATCGACCGAGCCATCGAGGCGGTCGTGATGGTGGCCGAGCAGCCGGTGCCGACATCGTTGTTGGCCCAGTTGTGCGAGATCGGCGAGGAGCTGGTCGATGCCCACTGCGAGCGGCTGGCGCGCCGGTACAACGACGATCAGCGGGGTTTCGTGCTCGTGCGGGTAGCCGGCGGGTACCGCTACCAGAGCCATGTCGACCAGGCCGCGTTCGTCGAACGGTATGTGCTCGATGGCCAGTCCAGTCGCCTGTCGGCGGCCGCACTCGAGACCCTGGCCATCGTGGCCTACAAACAACCCATCTCGAGGGCGCAGGTGGCGGCCATCCGGGGTGTCAACGTCGATGCCGTCATGCGCACCCTCGACCAGCGCGGGTACATCGCCGAGATCGCCCGTGACCCTGGTCCGGGTCAGGCCGTGCTGTTCGGCACCACGCAGCTGTTCCTCGAGAAGGTGGGGATCGATTCGCTCGACGATTTGCCCACGCTGGGCGACTTCGTGCCCGGTCCCGAGGTGGTCGAGGCCCTCGAAGCGGGGCTTCGGGTCGACGTCGAGGATCTCTTGTCCGACGCCGACACCGGCACTGACGCCGAGGCTGACGCGGATGGCGAACCTCCGGCCGACCAAGCCGCAGCCGACGAGGTGGTCGACCTCACCACCGGTCAGCCCGCCGAAGCATCCGCCGAGCTCGACACCCGTCACCCCGGTCAGGCCGAAGCGGTGGTCATCGAGATGCCCGGCCGGTCCGGGCGGTCGGACTGATCGACCGAGCCGGCTTCGTCTCCTCCGGGCCAAACCCGGTAGTGCGTTCGGCCCGGCCGTGATTGAGTCGGAGGGCGAGCGGCTTCAGAAGGTGCTGGCCCGGGTCGGCATCGGCTCGCGGCGCCAGTGTGAGGACCTGATCGCCGACGGCCGGGTGCAGGTCAACGGCGAGGTCGCCCGGCTCGGTCGGCGCATCGACGAGCAGCTCGACCTCGTGATGGTCGACGGTGTTCCGGTGGGGGTTCGCCCCGACCTCGTCCACTACCTGCTGCACAAGCCGGCCGGGGTGGTGTCGACCGCCGCCGACCCACAGGGACGGCCCACCGTGGTCGAACTGGTCCCCGACACTCCCCGGGTGTACCCGGTGGGGCGACTGGACTTCGACACCGAAGGGTTGTTGCTGCTCACCAACGACGGCGAACTCACCCATCGTCTCACCCATCCGTCGTTCGGGGTCGACAAGGAATACCTGGCCCATGTCGAAGGCCACCCCACTCGGGCGGCGCTACGAATCCTCCGCGAGGGAGTCGAGCTCGATGACGGCCCAACGGCACCGGCCACGGTGGCGGCCCTCGAACCCAGCTTGTTGCGCATCGTCATCCACGAGGGCAGGAATCGGCAGGTCCGGCGTATGTGCGAAGCGGTCGGTCATCCCGTGATCCGGCTGGTTCGCAGCCGAATCGGACCGTTGAGCGACCGAACGCTGGGCCCCGGCCAGTGGCGGGTGCTGGATCGCGACGAGGTCCAGCTCCTGGAGCAGGCCGCCGCCACCCGTGCCCTCGACCACATCGACAACACCGAGAAATCGGAAGGGCCGGGGGAGTAGCGCCGATAACCTGCTGACTCGTGCCGACCGGCCCCCGACCTCCTCGCCGCGCCAACGTCGTGGGCGCCGGACTGATCGGCGGTTCTATTGGTTTGGCACTGGTCGAGCGGGGCTGGACGGTCTCGGCCCACGACACCGAATCGGCGCGGGCCGAGCGGGCGGTCGACATCGGGGCGGCTCAGACCGTGGGCATCGACACCGAGGCCGAGATCACCTTCGTTGCCACTCCGGTCGGAGCTTCGATCGAAGCCATCCAGATGGCCTTGGCCTCCACCAGCGGGCTGGTCACCGATGTGGGCAGCGTCAAGACGCTGGTGTCCGACGCCATCCACGACCGCCGGTTCGTCGCCGGCCACCCCATGGCCGGGTCCGAGCTGGCCGGCGTCGACGGTGCCAGCGCCGACTTGTTCGACGGCGCCATCTGGGTGCTGCGCCCGACGGCGGGCACTGCCGACGAGCAAGCGTTCTCGGTGGTGCGCTCCATCGTGGGTGACCTCGGTGCCGAGGTGGTGGTGTTGACTCCCGAACGTCACGACGAGTTGGTCGCGGTGGTGAGCCATGTGCCTCACCTGGCCGCGGCCACGCTGATGACGTTGGCGGCCGATCGTTCGGTCGAGCAGGGAACGCTGTTGCGGCTTGCGGCCGGCGGATTCCGTGACATGACACGAATCGCGGCAGGTCACCCCGGAATCTGGCCCGATATCTGCGCGGCCAACAGTGACGCCATCACGGCGGTACTCGACGAGCTCATCCTCCGGCTCCAGCGGGTTCGGCACGAGGTGGCCAGTGGCGATCGGGACGGGCTGGCCAACGGGCTGGGTCGAGCTCGCGTGGCCCGCACCAACCTGCCGGCTCGCGGCGTGCACCCCGAGGAGCTCTGTGAGGTGCGGCTGGCCATCCCGGACCGTCCCGGCGAGTTGGCTCGGGTGGTCGAGATCGCGGGCGATGTCGGCGTCAACGTCTACGACATCGAGATCGCTCACGGCAGTGAGGGCGACCGCGGGGTGCTCATCCTGGTCGTGGAGGACGCCGCGGCCGAGGCGTTGGTGAAGGTGCTGCGGGCCCACGACTACCGGCCGCGGGTCAGGGATCTGGCGTGACCGGCCCCCGAACCGTCGAACCGCTGACCGATCGTCCCGACCATGTTGTCACCGTGCCCGGGTCGAAGAGCCTCACCAATCGGGCGCTGCTCATTGCTGCCCTGGCCGAGGGCGAATCCCGCCTCACCGGGTGTCTGTTCGCCGAGGACACCGCAGCCATGGTGGCGTGCATCGAGACCATGGGTGCTCGGGTCGACGTCGACCAAGCGACCGCCACGATCTTGATCGGGGGCACCGGAGGCACGGTGGCCGCCGGTCCACGGTCGTTTACGGCCCGCCAGTCGGGCACCACCGGCCGCTTCGTGGCGGCCGCGGTCCTGGCTGGACAGGGCCGCTACCAGATCGACGGCGATGCCCAGCTGCGGGCTCGTCCCATGACCGATCTCATCAGGGCGCTCGAGTCGCTCGGTGTCGGCGTCGATGCTCCCGATGGTGGATTCCCGCTGGCGGTGAACGTCGAGCAACCGGTGGCCGGTGGACCGGTCGAGATCGATGCCAGCCGATCGTCGCAGTTCGGGTCGGCGCTGATGATGGTGGGTCCGCTCCTGGCCGACGGTCTCGATCTGGGGCTGAACGGCGAGGTCGTCTCCCGGCCCTACCTCGACATGACCGTCGAACTGATGCGGGCTTTCGGCGCTGAGATCGAGACTCGGGGCAATGGGTACCGGATCTCACCGGGCCGCTATCAGGGGCGAGCATGGGCCATCGAACCGGATGCCTCAGCCGCGTCGTACTTCTTCGGCGCGGCGGCGGTCACCGGCGGCAGGGTGACCGTCGCCGGCTTGTCCCGCGATGCCTGGCAGGGCGATGTCGGGTTCGTTGACGTGCTCGAGGCGATGGGTGCCGACGTGGTCGACGGCGAAGACGGCCTCACCGTCCGTGGCCGGGCCCTGCACGGGGTGACCGTCGACATGCGTGACATCTCCGACACCGTTCCCACCCTGGCGGTGGTGGCAGCTACCGCCGACGGTGCGACCACCATCGAAGGAGTCGGTTTCATTCGGGGCAAGGAGACCGACCGCATCGCCGCTGTGGTCGACGAACTGGTGAAGCTCGGTGTCGAGGCCGAACCCCGCCCCGATGGTCTGGTGATCGAACCGGGTTCGCATCACCAGGGGCTGGTCGACACCTACGACGACCATCGCATCGCCATGGCCTTCTCGCTGTTGGGTCTGCACGGACCCAGTGTCGACATCGACGCCCCCGATTGTGTGAGCAAGACCTTCCCAGACTTCTTCGCGGTGCTCGACCGACTACGTTCTCGCCCTGATGAGTCGGCGACAGAGGTGGAGGATTCGGTGTCGGAATCGGAGCTGACGGTGATCGCCATCGACGGTCCGGCCGGTTCGGGTAAGTCCACGGTGGCTCGCGCCGTGGCCGAACGGCTCGAGCTCGAATACCTCGACACCGGTGCCATGTACCGGGCCGTCACTTACGCCGCCATCTGCCGTGGCATCGATCCGGCCGAACGAGACGCGGTGGGCGAGGTGGCGCGCGAGATGGAGCTGACTGTCGATCAGGCGGGTGTACGTGTCGATGGCCACGATGCCACCACCGAGATCAGAGGCCCCGAGGTCACTCGAGCGGTTTCGGAGGTGGCGGCCAACCCCGACGTCCGCAAGGAGCTTCGTTCCCGTCAGCGAGAGTGGGCTCGGCGACGGGGCGGCGGGGTCATGGAGGGTCGCGACATCGGCACGGTGGTCTTCCCCGACGCCAGGCTCAAGGTCTATCTCACGGCCGCACCAGAGGTTCGGGCTGGGCGACGGGCCCAGGAGGTGTCGGACCTCGACTACGAGACCGTGGCGGCCGACATCGCTCGCCGTGATGCCTTCGACCAGGGGCGCGACGACAGCCCGCTCATCGAGGCCGACGATGCCATCACCATCGACACATCGCTGATGAGCATCGACCAGGTGGTCGACGCTGTCGAAGCGGCCTTGCAGTGACCGCCCAGCCGGCGCCGGTGCCGCCGGCCCCCCAGCGGATGGGTGGCCAGATGTCGCGAGTGCAGCGGGTGGTGTTCAAGGTGCTGCGAACCATGCTCGAGGGGGTGATGCGTCTCTGGTTCCGGCTGGAGGTGCGGGGCAAAGAACACATTCCTGCCACCGGCGCCTTCGTTTTGGCGCCCGTGCATCGTTCGTTCGTCGACACCCCGCTCGTGTCGGCGGT
>JBPCTQ010000223.1:0-19431 GCA_051011595.1 Acidimicrobiales bacterium | reverse complement strand
CGTGGGGCTCGAGGCCCGCCATCCGACGCGATTCGCCACCACCGCCCTGGCCACCCCTGGGGCCCGCCGCACCGAACGAGCCCGCCGGCAGGCAGCCGACGAACTGATCAACTTCCTGGGACTGGGCGACTACGCCGATTCGTTCGTGGGTGAGCTGTCGACGGGAACCCGTCGCATCGTCGAGTTGGCGGGCCTGCTGGCCAACGATGCCCGACTCCTGTGCCTCGACGAACCGGCCGGCGGTGTGGCCCAACGAGAAACCGAGGCGCTCGGACCGCTCCTGGTGGCCATTCAGCGTGAGCTCGACGCCAGCATGCTGGTCATCGAACACGACATGCCGTTTCTGATGGGAATCAGCCACCGGGTCGTGGCGCTGGCCGAGGGACAGATCATCGCCGCCGGCACACCGGACGAGGTCCGCCACGATCCGGCGGTCATCGACAGCTATCTGGGCACCGACGAACGAGCGGTTGCCCGCAGCGGCACCATCGCCGCCGAGCGGGGGCAGTCATGACCAGCGCCATCAGCCCCGATCCACCCAAGACACCGAAGGCCGTCGCCACTCGTCGTCGACTGCTCGAAGTCGCCCATCGCCTCTTCATCGACAAGGGATACGAGGCCGTGTCGCTGAACGACATCGCCGAGCGGGCCGAGCTGACCAAGGGAGCGATCTACGGGCACTTCCGGTCGAAGGGGCAGCTGCTGGTCGAGGTGATTCGCACCGAGCTGGCCGACCGGGACCACGACGACACCGGCTCGCCCGTCTCGGCCGGCGCCGCCCTGATGCCGGTGTTCGTGGCCGAAGCATCACGGGAACTCCGACTGCTCCAGGTCGATGCGGCCGCGGCCGCCCGCCACGATGCCGACGTGGCCGAAGGGTTGCGCGACCTCATGGCCGCCCGGCAGGTCTGGATCGCCGAGATGACCGCCCAAGCGGCGGCCGCGGTCGGCCACGGCGGCGAGGTCGACGCCGACACGATGGCCTTCATCGTCACCGCGTTGGCGCTCGGCATCGGCGTGCACGAAGCAGTCGGGAACGACCCGCCCGATCCCGAGACGTTCGCCGCCGTGATCGGCCCGATGTTGGGAGCGTCGTTCCGATGAAGAGCGCCATCTCGTGACGCTGCGAAGCCTCGCCGACGCGGCGGGCGTACGAATCGGCACTGCGGTGGCGGCCAACCCGTTGCGCACCGACGATCGGTACCGCTCCACGTTGGTGGCCGAGTTCGATTCGGTCACTGCCGAGAACGCGATGAAGTGGGTCCAGCTCCATCCCGATCGGGACGGGTGGACAACCGACGACGCCGACCTCATCGTCGAGACCGCCGCCGCTCACGGCATGGACGTGCGCGGTCACACCCTGTTCTGGCCCCACCTGGCCACTCCCGACTGGGTGACCGAGCTCACCACGCGCACGGCCATGCTCGACGCCGTGCGTGACCACTGCCGGGGGGTGTTCGCCCGCTACGGCGACCGGGTGGCCCGTTGGGATGTGGTGAACGAACCCATGCACTGGCTCGAGGGGCGCCTGGCCGACCAACCGTGGCTGGGGGTCATCGGAGACAACTGGGTGATCGATGTCTTTCGCACGGCAGCCGAGGCAGCCGACGCCACCGACACCAGCCCCGAGTTGTGGCTCAACACCACCCATCTCGACGTATTCACCGACAAACGCGACGTCGCGCTCGAGCTGGTCGAGCAGCTCCTCGACGCCGAGGTGGCGCTGCACGGAATCGGTCTCCAGACCCACTGCCTCGCCCCTGACTTCGTGCCCGATTTCCCCACACCCGAGCACCTGTCGGAGATCGTCGGCGCCTTCTCGTCGTTCGGCATCGAGGTGGCCATCACCGAGATGGACATGCTCGCCGACCCCAGCCCCGGCGGGTTGGCCAGTCAGGGCAACCTCTATCAGGAGCTGCTCGAGGCGGCCGTGGCCGACCCGGCGCTGACGGAGATCACGTTCTGGGGATTCACCGATCGCCACACCTGGATCACCGAACACTTCGGCAACCGCGCTCCTCTACTGTTCGACGAGCACTACCAGCCCAAACCCGCTTACCACGGTGTCGCGGCGGCGCTGCGCCATCGAGCGAACCTGCATCCGAACCCGAAGGAACCCTCGTGACCGCCATCTACCGAGACCCCAGTGCATCCATCGACGAGCGGGTGGCCGATCTTCTCGGCCAGATGACCGTCGACGAGAAGATCGCCCAGCTCGGCGCGCTCTGGATCACGTCGGTCATCACCGACGACACCTTCGACGAGGCCAAGGCCCGCGACCGCCTCACCCACGGCATGGGCCAGGTCACCCGCATCGGCGCGAGCACGGGTCTGCTGGCCGACCAGTCGGCCCAGCTGATGAACGACATCCAACGAGTGGTGGTCGACGACACCCGGCTCGGCATACCCGTGGTGGTCCACGAGGAGTCAACCGGTGGATTTCTGGCGCGCGGCGCCACCGTGTTCCCACAGGGTCTGGGTTTGGCGGCGAGTTTCGACCCCGAGTTGATCGAACAGTGCGCCGGAGTCATCCGCGAACAGATGCTCGCGGTCGGTGCCCGCCACACGCTGGCGCCCGTGCTCGACGTGGCCCGCGATCCTCGTTGGGGCCGGGTCGAAGAGACCTACGGCGAGTCACCCGAGCTCAGCGCTCGCATCGGCGTGGCCTACGTGCGTGGTCTCCAGACCGACGACCTGGCCAACGGCGTGGTGTGCACCGGCAAACACTTCCTGGGCTACGGCATGTCGCAGGGGGGCCGCAACCATGCACCGGTGGCGTTCGGCCCCCGGGAGCTGCGTGAGGTGTACGCCGAACCGTTTGCCGCCGCCATCCGTGAAGCCGGCCTGGCCAGCATCATGAACTCGTACTCGTCGGTTGATGGCCTCCCGTGCGCCGGCTCGTACGAGATCCTCACCGAACTGCTACGCAACGAGCTCGATTTCGACGGTGTGGTGGTGGCCGACTACTTCGCGGTGATGCAGCTCCAACTCAACCACCGCACGGCCGCCGACAAGGCCGAAGCGGCAGCCCAAGCTTTGTCGGCCGGGCTCGACGTCGAGTTGCCATCACTCGACTACTACCAGGAACTGCCGACCGCACTGGCCCGAGGCTTGCTCGACGAGTCGGTGATCGACACATCGTGTGAACGGGTACTGGCCCAGAAGATGCAACTGGGACTGTTCGAGGACCCCTACGTCGACCCCACGGCCGCCATCGCGGTGTACGACACGCCGGCCCAACGCCAGCTGGCCCGGGACGCGGCCACCAACAGCGTGTGCTTGCTCACCAATGACGGCGTCCTACCGCTCGATCCGTCCGCCCTACGCCGGGTGGCCGTCATCGGCCCGCACGCCGACGATCGGCGGCTGCTCCAGGGCGACTACCACTACCCCGCCCACCTCGAGATCATCTTCTCCAACCCCATGGCTTCGGCCCTGGCCAACGTCACCGGTGACGCGGCCCTGCCCGACAGCGACCAAGCCGGGCTCGACATGCTTCCCGAGGCAGGCGGTTCGTTCGCACCCGGCCCCCACTTCACCGACCACGTCACTCCCCTGGCCGGCCTCCGGACTGCACTCGGTGATGGTGTCGAGGTGGTCCACGCCCGCGGGTGCTCCGACCACGATGCCGATGATCTCGCCATCGACGAGGCGGTGGCTGCCGCCACCGAGTCCGACGTGGCCGTGGTGTGTGTCGGGGCCCGGTCGGGTCTCACCACCCGCGACACCGTTGGCGAAGCGCGCGACGCGGTGTCCCTCGATCTGCCGGCCGGCCAGCAGCAGCTGGTCGATGCCGTCATCGCCACGGGCACACCCACCGTGGTGGTGGTCATCAGCGGCCGGGTCCACACCCTCGGCCCGGTGAGCGCGGCCGCCAACGCCACACTTTGGGTCATCCTCCCCGGCGAAGAGGGCGGCACCGCCATCGGTGAGACTCTCACCGGCGCCGTCGACCCCGGCGGCCGACTGCCGGTGACCCTCCCTCGCCATGTCGGCCAGATCCCCCTCCATCACGACATGCGAGCGCGAGGCGACCGGTCCGAGTTCTACGGCGACTACGTGGACTCGTCGGCGGGTGCGCTGTTCGCCTTCGGCCATGGGCTCAGCTACACCCGCTTCACCATGTCCGAGGGCGAAGCCGACGCCGGATCGACCACCACTCCCACCCGACTCCGGGCCACGGTCACCAACACCGGTGAGCGAGCAGGCACCACGGTGGTGCAGCTCTACGGACGCGATGACGTGGCCTCGGTGGCGCGACCCGATCGCGAGCTGCTGGGTTTCACTCGCGTCGAGCTGGAGCCCGGCGAGGGCCGCACCGTGACGTTCGACGTCGATGCCACCCGCCTGGCGTTCCACGGGGCCGACATGAAGCTGGCCACCGAACCGGGCACTTTCACCTTCTGGATCGGCGAGTCCGCGGCCGACACACCGGTGGAGCTGACGGTCGAGCTGCCGGGCCCGAGGACCGAGATCCGCCGACCGGACATCGTGGCCACCCGGATCACCACCGCCTGACCCGACGGCTCGGCCCGATCAGGTCTTGGCCCGCTCCTCGGGCGGCAGCGAGTCGGGCTGACGGCCCTCGGTGAGCTCGATGCGGACCACGTCCTTCACCAACCAACATCGCGTCGGCGGGTCGGTCATGTCGATGCGACCGTCGTGCAGTGACGCGGCCCGCAACCGGGCCAGCGGGATCGAGGCCTGGAAGAGACCGTCGCCACTGAACACGGTGGCGTGGTCGGCCGACGGCTGCGGTCCGGCTCGATCGATGGCATCGATCAGTGGACCGTCGGTGCGTTCGATTTCGACCGATCGGTCGACCGCACCGGTGACCGCGAGGGAACGAGCCGAACCCTTGCGCTGGATCTGGGGCTCGGACATCGTCAGTCGACGCTGAACATCGCGTTCATGCGGTCGAGCGAGTCGATGCACTCCTCGGCCATCTCACGGATCACGTCAGCGCTGCGTCGCACCTTGTTCATGGTGCCCACGATCTGGCCCACCGGGTTGAAGGCAACGGCCTGGGCCTTGTCGGGATAGCGGCCGCTGCGCACCATGGCCTGACGCACCGCCATCATCTGCAGGGGCATACCCAGCGTGTCGGGGGTGTCGTCGCGCTCCCAAGCTTCGGTCCAGTCGTTGCGCAACATGCGGCACGGTTTGCCGGTGTAGCTGCGGGAACGAACCGTGTCCTTGCTGGTGGCGTCCAGGTAGCTGTCGATCTGGGCCGGACTGCCGGCCGCTTCCTCGACGGCCAACCACAACGACCCGGTCCAGACTCCCTGCGCCCCCATGGCCAGGGCGGCCGCCATCTGGCGTCCGTCACCGATACCGCCGGCGGCCAGCACCGGGATGGGCGAGACCTCGTCGATCACCTGCGGCCACAAGACCATCGACCCGATGTCGCCGGTGTGGCCACCACCCTCGTACCCCTGGGCGATCACGAAATCGAGACCGGCCGCGGCATGGCGCCCGGCCTGGGCCGGCGTGCCACACAAAGCCCCGACCAGCCGACCGCTGGACTGGATCTGTTCGACCAGCTCGGGCGGCGGAGTGCCCAGCGCGTTGGCCACCATGGTGACCTTCGGGTGTTGCAGGATCGCCTCGACCTGGGGCACCGCGGTGGCGGCGGTCCAACCCATGAGCCCTGATCCGGGGTCCTCGTCGGGTGGCAGCTCGGGCACGCCGTGCTCGTCGAGAACCTGGTCGACGAATCGACGATGCTCCTCGGGGATCATGTCCTCGAGGGTCGACTTGAGCTTGTCGGGGTCCATCTCGCCGGCCCCCTCGTACTTGTTGGGCAGGACGATGTCGACGCCGTAGGGCGCGTCGCCCACGTGCTCGTCGATCCATTCCATCTCGGTCTCGAGATCCTCGACCGAGAACCCCACCGCCCCGAGCACCCCGTAGCCGCCGGCCTTACTGACCGCCGCCACCACATCACGACAGTGGGTGAAGGCGAATATGGGGAACTCGATGCCCAGTCGCTCACAAATCTCGGTACGCACGAACGGCCCTCTCTCGGTGGGGTACACCCCCAGCCCACCACAGCGAGCTGGGCCCGTACAGCCGACACCCGCCCCGGTGGGTGGGGCAGGGCGGGCGCCGGTGGGATCCGCGCCGAGGAGGGGCCGGCGAGGATCGGGACCCGATCGATTCGATCGGTCTCAGAGGTTGATTCGTCGCCCGCCCGCGTTTGGATGCTCGGCAGGCCAAGGATCTCGAACCGACTCGCCGGTGAGTGCGGTCACACCGCCGCTTCCGCTGCTCCGACCACCACCAGCTCGGCGATGAAGTCCTCGATCTTGAGCGCCGGGCTCCAGATGTACCCCTGCACGATCGCACAGCCCAGCTCGGCCAACTGCTGGGCCTGATGCTCGTGTTCGACTCCCTCACCGATCACCTTCAGGCCGAGCACGCCGGTGAGGCGCATCACGATGTCGACCACACCTCTTTCCCGAGCGTCGTCGAGTCCCAGGATGAGCGACCGGTCGAGCTTGACGGTGTCGAACGGGAACTGCCGGAGGTGGGTGATGCTCGAGTATCCGGTGCCGAAGTCGTCGAGGGACAGACCAACACCCAGCATCCGAACCGAGCTGAGGACGCCGGCTGCATGCCCTGTGTCGGTCGGTAGCGCCGACTCGGTGACCTCGACGCGAAGCTGCTGGGGTTTGATGCCGGCGTCGGCGATCGCCGATTTCACGTCGGCCAACAGGTCACCCTCCACCACGTGGCGCCACCCCACGTTCACCGCCACGGGGACCTCCCGGCCGGTGGCGTCGTAGATCTGGCGGGCGTGGAGGGCACCCTTGCGCAACGCCCAGCCACCGAGCTCGAGGATGAGGGTGCTCTCCTCGGCCACCGCGATGAACTGGTCGGGCCGCACGAACTGGTCCTTGCGGAACCACCGGCACAGTGCTTCGGCCCCCACCAGGGACCCGCTGGCGTGTTCGATGACGGGCTGGAGGTACAGCTCCAGGTCATCGGCACGCAGGGCAGCCACCAGGGCTGTCTCCATCTCCTGGCGCCGCACCTCGTCACCCCGGAGGCCATCGTCGCAGACCGTGATCTCTCGGCTGTCGCGTTTGGACGAGTACATGGCCAGGTCCGCGTCGCGCAGCAGTGAGGAGGCGGTGCTACCTGGACCTCCCACGGCGAGGCCCACACTGGCCGCTATGTCGACGGAGATGTCGCCGACCGACACGGTGACGTTCATGGCGTCGACCAGCGCCTCGGCGAGGCCGCGCGAGCGGTCACTGGTGGCCGACTCTTCGACGGCCACCACGAACTCGTCGCCACCGATACGGGCCGGCAGGGCGTGGTCGCCGACCACCGAACGGAGCCGCTCGGCCACCTCGATCAGCACCTGATCGCCGACCCGGTGACCGTGCGAATCGTTGACCACCTTGAACTTGTCGAGATCGACGAACAGCAGCGCTACCCGCAGGTCCTCGTGGGTGCGGGGCAACACCTCGTCGAGGTATTCGAGCAGGCCGGCCCGGTTGGTGAGGCCGGTCAGGCCATCGGTGCGGGCCTGGAGCCGCAGCTTGGCGGTCATGGTCGACAGGTTGTTCACCGACTGGCGGAGTGACGCACCGATGGGGCCCGGAAGTTCGGCCGCGAACACCGGAGAGTCGACCTCACCCGCCGCCAGGGCCTGGGTCTGGGCCTCCATGGTGGACAGTGATGTGGCCAACTCGTCGAGCGCCGAGGACACCACGGCGATCTCGTGGGGACCGACCTCACCCAACGGCGGGTCGTGCAGGTCGCCCGCCGAGATCCGCTCGGCCCGAAGGCGCAGCAAACGAAGTGGTCGCACGACCGAACGAGCGGCGACCAGTCCCGCCAACCCGGTGAGCCCCACCACGGCCAGGCTCATACCCAGGCTGATCCGAAACGAGCGCTCGGCCTGGGCCCGGCCGATCGACGCTTGCTCGCTGACCTCGACGGCCGAGTTGGTGAGCAACGGTGTCTTGGAGAACAGCCCGTCGAATCCGACCTGCGCGAACTCGAGGCCGTCGAAAGTCGATCGGCCGCGAGCCTCCACCAGACCCAGCTCCCTCGGGATCTGTTCCCGGAGCTCCTGATACCGATCCTCGGCCTCGGTCGAGTGCACGGCTTGCCATGACGTCAACAGCTCGGCCGACGCAATGCTCTCGAACCGGGCGCTGGCGTCATCGACGACGACGATGCTCTCGATCAGCATCACCTCGTCATCGGGCTGGGCGGCGAGCCCCGGCACGACGTCGAACACGCTGGCGGCCAACGACACCTCGTTGATGCTGGCGTGGGGGGTGACCGACAGGGCATCCATGGCTTCGATGGCCACCAGGGCCTCATCGAAGCTGCCGGTACGGGCGGCGCCGGCCGTGGCCTGGACGCGTGTGGCCTCGCCCACCGAAGCCAGGATCCGACGGGGTTCGGCGAAGAACCGGGCCACCTCCTCCACCGACGAGTCGCCGGCGTCGACGCGGCTGCGGAGATCGACCAATCCGTCGAGCGACGCAACCAGACCGCTCACGTCGCCCGCCAGCGCGGGAGCCGGTTCCATTCCGCTGGTGAGGCCGAGGTCGACCAGGGCGGTGTCGACGAGGTCCCGTGACTGGGTGAGGGCGTCGAACTCGACCCCGCGCTCACCCAACACCGCCCCCAGATCGGTCATGTCGATACCCAGCGGGATCAACCCGGTCTGGGCGCCGTCGACCGATTGTTCGACCGCCAACCACATCTCGAGTTGACGCACCTCGGCCAGACTTGCCGCTCCCTGCTCCAGCTCCGACGCCGCGTCCTGGCGGTCGGCGCTGCTGCGGTAGGCGGACGTGGCGAAGAACACCATGCCGATGATCGGAAAGAGCGCGACGAACGAGATCAGCACCCACACCGCATGAATACGGGTCAGTTGCCGCCAATAGGCGCGCACGGCTTTCACCTAGGGGGCATCGACACCCGAACTGGTGACCTTGATGTCATGGGGACATGCGGTCCCGCCGCTGGGCCGAGTAGACCATGGCTCATGAACGGCTCTCTTTCGGCAACCGCAGCAGCGTTGTTGCCGACCGCGGACTCCTCGCCTCGCTGCGCCGACCACCAGCGAGCCATGGCCGTCGATCCGGGCGGCACCGCCATCGACGCCGACGTGCTGGTCCTGGTCGATGCGCCGCTGCCCTGGCCGGCCAAGATCGCCGATCACCCTCTGTTGGCGGGGCGGGGACCCGACATCGAAATCGCCGTCGGTCGAGCCCGGGTGGTGGCGGTGGTGCCCCCACCGGACCGAAGCCGGGCTCGAGTCCGGCTGTTCTGGCGCGAGGGAGCCGAGGTGCTGGGCGCCCAGTGCACCATCGACGATCCATCCGAGCTGCACGACCTCTTCGACGATCTCGAACGCGACCACCCCCAGGCCGTGGCCGCCGCCCATGGCGGTGAGGCGACAACCACCGCCCTGGTGTTGGTCTGTGGGCACGGCAGCCGCGATCAGTGCTGCGGTACCCACGGCACTCGGTTGGCGCGCGAGCTGGCCCAGCTGCGGCCGGAGCTCACGGTGGAGCGCACATCGCACCTCGGCGGCCATCGCTTCTCCCCCACCGCCATGACCTTGCCCGACGGTCGCATGTGGGCCCACCTCGGGGTCGATGACCTGACCGCCATCATCGACCGAACCATGCCCGCCACCGAGGCGTCCCCCCGCTGCCGAGGCTGGTGGGGAGCGTCGATGGGTGCCGCCCAGATGGCCGAACGAGCTGCCTTCGCGGCGGTGGGCTGGTCACTCGACGACCACGAACGGGAGGTGCAGGTGCACTCCACCCCCGATGGCGACTTCGAGTGCCGGGTCACGTGGCCCGCGGGCACCATCGAGGCGCGGGTGGCGGTCACCCGCGAGGTACCCACCATCAGCTGTCGCAGCGCCGGCGGACTACCCGCGAAGCCGTCGCTCGAGTACGCCGTCGTGTCGATGTCCGATCATCGTGAGTGAACACCCGCTCGACGGCTACCGACAGACCCTGGCCGACTGGCTGGCCGCTCGGCTCGATCATCCGGGACCGACGGAGGTCCTCGGTTTCGACGATCCCAAGAGCGGGTATTCGGCCGAAACCACGGTGTTGACGGTCGGTGTTGGTCCGGATGCGACCCGGCGGCTGGTGCTGCGCCGAGAGACACCCGAACCGCCCGTCTACCCGGTACAGGTGCCCGACGCCGAGATCGAGATCTCCCTGCAATACCGGGTGATGCACAGCCTCACCGGCCAGGTGCCGCTCGCCCCGCTCATCGGGTTCGAGCAAGACCCTGCGATCGCCGGCGCCCCGTTCTTCTTGATGGGATTCGTCGACGGCGACGTGCCCGTCGAGGATCCGATCTACACCAGCCAGGGATTCTTCGTCGACGCCACCCCCGAGCAGCGACGAACGATGGTCAACAACGGTGTCGAGGCCATGGCCGCGCTGCACCAGGTCGACTGGCGCGCCGCGGGGCTCGACTGGCTGTGCCCCCGATCGGCCTCCCCGACGCTGGCCCGCCAGCTCGACCTGTGGGAGCACTACACCCGCCACGAGCTCGACGCGAGAGTGCACCCGCTCGTCGACCGAGCCTGGACCTACCTGCGGACCGAGCAGCCCGACGAGGTCGAGCCCGTCCTCAACTGGGGTGACCCCCGCCCGGGCAACATCATCTGGGACAACTTCCCGCCGGCCTGCCTCACCGACTTCGAGGCCGCGTCGCTTGCCCCGGCGGAGATCGACCTCGGCTGGTGGCTCATGTTCGACCATTGGAGCCACGAGACGATGGGTGTTCCCCGCTTGCCGGGCGAACCGACCCGCGCCGAGCAACGGGATCGCTACAGCGCGGCCATCGGGCACGACGTCGGCGACACCTCCTACTACGAGATCTTCGCGGCTGCCCGCTACTGCGGAATCGTGGTGAGGGTGATGAATCGGCTGGTGGCTCGCGGTGTCATGCCGCCCGATCATCAGATCTGGCTCGACAACCCGGCCAGCGACTGTCTGGCCTTGCTCCTCCCGGACTGAACCCCACCTCCTCGGGACCGTCGTTTCTCCGGCTGCTACATTCCGACTGCCCGCTGCACCTGGAGAACCCGATCGACACCACCGACGAGACGATCCTGCGGGTGACAGACCTCGAGGTCGTGTACAGCGCCGCGGTGCTCGGTCTGCGGGGCGCCGATCTGTCGGTGGCCCAGGGGTCGATCGTGGCCCTGCTCGGCGCCAACGGTGCCGGCAAGACCACACTGCTGCGGGCCATCACCGGGCTGCTCGGCTTCCACGAAGCTCGCATCACGCGAGGTGAAATCGAGCTGCGGGGCACGGTCATCAACAATCACAACGCCGCCCAGATCGTCGCACGTGGCGTCAGCCAGGCCATGGAGGGACGCCGCATCTTCGGTGCGTTGAGTATCGAGGAGAATCTCAAGGTCGGCGGCGTGTCGGTGAAGGACCGCACGGCCAAACGTGAGATCCGAGACCGCGTATTCGAGCTGTTCCCGGTGCTGGGCGAGCGCCGCCGCCAGCAGGCCGGCTACCTGTCGGGCGGCGAGCAGCAGATGTTGGCCATCGGCCGGGCGCTGATGGCCCAACCCGACCTGTTGTTGCTCGACGAACCGTCCTTGGGTCTGGCTCCGCTCATCGTCACCCAGATACGCGACGTCATCGTCGACATCAACCGGGCGGGGACCACGGTTCTGTTGGTGGAGCAGAACGCGGCCATGGCCCTCTCGATCGCCGATCACGGATTCGTCCTCGAGAACGGTCGCGTCGGTCTGTCGGGCAGCGCCGCAGAGCTCCGCGACAACGAGGACATGCGGGCGCTGTATCTCGGCGGCTCCATCGGATCGGAGGTGGGCTCGTGAGCCCGGTCCTCGACGTGCGCGACATCAGCTTGTCGTTCGGCGGCCTCCGGGTGCTGAGCGAGGTGTCGTTCTCGCTCGATCACGGTGCCCTGCTGGCCGTCATCGGGCCCAACGGTGCCGGCAAGACGTCGGTGTTCAACTGCATCAACGGGGTGTACCGACCGTTCGAGGGTTCCATTCACCTCGACGGCGACGACATCACGGGACAACGGCCGGCCCGAATCGCCCAGCGAGGACTGGCCCGCACCTTCCAGAACCTGGCGCTGTTCGTCAACCTCGATGTGGTCGACAACCTCATGCTGGGTCGCCATCACCTGATGAAGACGGGTTACTGGTCGGGGGCGCTCTGGGTGGGTCGGGCCAAACGCGAGGAGCACGAACACCGGGCTCGCTGCCACGAGCTGGTCGAGCTGCTCGAACTGGGCGACGTCGTGGGCCGGCCCGTCGGCCTGCTGCCCTACGGCGTGCAGAAACGAATCGAGTTCGGACGAGCGGTCGCCATGGAGCCCAAGGTGTTGTTGCTCGACGAACCGGTGGCCGGCATGAACGCCGAGGAGACCGAGATCATGGCCGGGTACATCACGTCGATACGCACCGAGCTCGGCATGGCGATGATCATGGTCGAACACGACATGGCGCTGGTGATGGGTATGGCCGAGCGCATCGTGTGCCTCAGCTTCGGCGAGGTGATCGCCGCCGGTGACCCGGCCACGGTGGCCGCCGACCCCGATGTCATCGCCGCCTACCTGGGTACCCCGGCGGAGGCCACCTGATGGACAAGTTCCTGCAGCTGTTCGTGTCGGGGGTTGCCCTCGGCGGTATCTACGCCCTCATCGCCCTGGGTTTCGTGGTCATCTACAAGGCCACCGGCACCTTCAACTTCGCCCAGGGCGGATTCGTGTTGTTGGGCACCTACCTGGCCTATCAGTTCTCCAACGTGTGGGAGGTCAACTTCTATCTCTCGGTGCTCATCAGCATCTTGATCATGGCCGCCGTGGCCATGCTGATCGAACGCACGGTGCTGCGTCGCATGATGAACCAGCCACCGTTCACCATCATCTTGGTCACCGTCGGCATCTTGTTGTTCCTCCAGCAGTTGGTGCCCATCATCTGGGACGACCCCGGACTGCGATTCGACAACCCGTGGCTGGGACAGGTGGTCGAGGTGGGCGGCATCACCATCTCCCACGCCAGCGTGTGGACCGTTGTCTACGCCGCCCTGGTGTTCATTGCCTTCGCCCTGTTCTTCAAGTTCACCCGCACCGGTATCGGGATGCAGGCCGCGGCGTTCGACCAAGAGGCCGCCGCCGCCCAGGGCATCTCGGTCGCACGGTCCTTCCAGGTGTCGTGGGCCATCGCCGGAGCGGTGGCCGTGATCGCCGGGGTCATGCTGGTGGCCCGAGGCGGCGATGCCCTCACGCCGGCCATTGGTTTCGTGGCCCTGCGAGCCTTCCCGGCCATGATTCTGGGTGGTCTCGACTCTCCCGGCGGCGCAGTCGTGGGCGGCGTCACCATCGGCGTGGCCGAGGTGCTCACTGCGGGATACCTCGAATACGAGTGGCTGGGCGCCAACTTCTCGGCCGTGGTGCCCTACATCGTGCTCATCCTGGTGCTGCTGGTCCGGCCCTCCGGCCTGTTCGGCACGCGGGAGGTCGAGCGGGTATGACGAGCGACCTCCGTCTTCTGCGCTCCACGGGTGCCCGCGTGGGAGTGGCCGTCGCCATCGTCGTTGCCGCCGCGACGCCGCTGTTCATCTCCAGCGACTTCTGGATGTCGGTCTTCGTGGCGGCGGGCGTCTTCGCTCTGGGCGGTCTGGGCCTCAACCTGCTCACCGGCTACACCGGCCAGGCCTCGCTCGGCCATGCCGCCTTCATCCTCATCGGCGCGTACACCGCGGCATGGTTCGGGGCCGACCAGGGTTGGCCGCTGCCGTTGTGGATGCTGGCCTCGATGCTGGCCGCGGGTCTGGTCGGTGCCGCCATCGGCCCGTTCGCCCTGCGTTTCAAGGGCAACTACCTGGTGGTGGTGACCCTCGCCCTGATCTTCATCACCGTGCATGTGCTGCAGAACTGGGAGAGCTTCAGTGGTGGTTTCAACGGCAAGTCCACCGGCGGCGCCGAGCTCTCCTTCATCGTCGACTTCGAGAACCTGAGCATCCTGGGCAAGGACTTCACTCCCGAACAGGGCCTGTACTACCTGACCTGGATCATCGTCGGCGTGGCCACGTTGTTGGTGGCCAACATCGTCCGCACCCGGCCCGGTCGGGCGTTGCAGGCCATTCGGGATCGCGACGTCGCCGCCGAGGTCATCGGCATCCACGTTGCCCGCAACAAGGTGATCGTCTTCGCCTTGTCCAGCGCCATGGCCGGGCTGGCCGGTGGCCTCGACGCGGTTCGGGTGGGGTTCCTCACACCGGGTGTGGCCGAGAGCCAGCTGCTGCTCAGCATTCGCTTCGTGGCCGTGATCGTGGTGGGCGGGGTCGGCACCATCATCGGTGCCCTGGTGGGAGCGTTGTTCCTGGGTCCGCTCCCCGAACTGGTCGAGGAGTTCAGCGAAAAGATCAACTTCACCGTGCCGATCATCGACGAACCCCTCCTGAAGGAGTCCGCCACATCGGACGGGATCATGAGCAACGCCGTGTTCGCCGAGATCTTGTTCAGCCTGATGTTGGTGCTGTTCTTGATGTTCCAGCCTCGGGGTCTGGTCGGCATGTGGCACCAGCTCCGATCGAGGTTCGGCCGGGCAACCGGCACGGCGGTGACGGCGGACGACGACACCCCCGACCCCGAACCGACGCCCGCACAGCGTTAGAATCCCCACCGATCGAATACCGACAGCTGTCGGTTGGACCGGAGGGATCACGAAATGACCAAGAGACTGTGGTGGATCGGCGCGTTGTTACTGACGTTCGCCCTGGTCGCCGCCGCCTGCGGCAGCAGCGACGATGGCGACGGTGACTCGACCGGCTCGACCGAAACCACCGAGGCCAGTGGCGACAGCGGCGACGACGACTCCGCCGATACCACCGAACCGGCCGACGACGGCAGCGACGATTCGGCCGATACCACCGAACCGGCTGACGACGGAACCGAACCGGCCGGTGACCCCGAGCCGGCCCCCGGGTTCGACGGCGAGACCATCAACCTCGGTTATCTGACCGACGAGTCGGGTGCTCTGGCCATCCTGGGTGTTCCGCTCACCGCCGGTTCGCAGATCTACTGGGACTACGTCAATGAGGAATTGGGCGGCGTCGGCGGCCGCTATCAGGTGCAGCTCGATGTCGGCGACACCAAGGATGATCCGGCCGCGGCCGTGCAGGAGTACCAGCGACTCAAGGACGACGCGCTCCTCTTCGCCCAGATCCTGAGCACACCACCCACCCAGGCCGTGCTCGAGTTCTTGAACGAAGACAACATCGTCGGTGTACCCGGCTCGCTGGCCGGCACATGGGCCAACGAAGCAGTGCTGTTGCCCAACGGCGCGGCCTACGAATACGAGATGATCAACATCGCCGACTGGTTCGTGAACGACTCCGGCCTGGGTTCGGTCGACACCGTGCAGTGTGTGGTGAGTGTCAACGACCTCTACGGCGAGGTTGGGTTGGACGGCCTCGAGTACGCCGCCGGCGAACTGGGCTTCGAGCTGGTCGAGAAGCGGACCATGAACCGCAACGACACCGACTTCGCTGCCACCGTGGCCGCCCTGAACGAAGCCGGGTGCGAAGCGGTGTACGCCATCACGGTGCCCCGCGAGCAGTCAGCCATGATGACCGAAGCCGCCACCCAGGGCTTCGACCCCATCTGGTTGGGTGCGCTCCCGGCCTACCTCAACCTGCTGGCCGGACCGAACTTCGAGAAGTTCTACGTGGCCCTCGACGCCCCCGACTTCAATGACTCCAGCTCCCCGGGCATGGTGAAGTTCCTGGAACGGTTCGAGACCTACAAACCCAACGCCGACGACGAGCCCAACTCGTTCTTCTTCAGCGGCTACTACCAGCAGCTGTCGGTGCACGCCCTGCTGGAGAAGGCCGTGGAGATGGGCGACCTCTCTCGGGAGGGCATCGCTGCGGCCATGGCGGCGCTCGGTGAGGTCGACACCGAAGGGCTTACCGCAGAGAACTACATCTACGGCCTGCCCGAGGACCGGGTTCCCACCTCGGCCAGCCGCATCTTCGTCTTCGACCCCGACAACCCGCCGAACCTCTTGACCGAGGTGGCGCTGCTCGATTCTGAGCTCAACGACGGGTACACCCTGGGCGGCTGATCACCCGATTCGAACGAACCGCCCGGCCCTTCGGGGTCGGGCGGTTTTGTCGTTTTGGCGGGCTTTCCCTCCGGCTCTCCGCCGCTCAGGCGGCATCACCCGCTCTCCGCCGCTCAGGCGGGATCCCCCGCTCCAGCGACTCCGTCGCCCCGCCGCTCAGGCGGGACTGAACTCGCAGGGGAGGTGTTTCACCCCGTTGATGAAGCTGTTCCACAACCGATCCGGCGGTCCGGTTGCTTCGATGTCGGGCACCACATCGAAGAGTTCGCGGAACATCACCGTGATCTCGCGCCGGGCCAGGTGGGCGCCCAGGCAGAAATGCGGCCCCGGACCACCGAAGCCGAGCTGATCGTTGGGACGACGCTTCACATCGAACCGGTAGGGATCGTCGAACACATCCTCGTCGCGATTGGCCGACCAGTAGAACATGCCGATCTTGTCGTTCTCGTTGAGCACCACATCACCCAACTGCACCCCGTCACGGGTCACGGTACGGCGCATGTAGATCACCGGTGACGAGAGCCGCACGATCTCCTCCACCGCGGTGGGAGCGACCTCATCGAAGTCGTTCTGCCAGATCCGGCGCTGGTCGGGGTGCTCGCTCAGGTAGTGCAGGCCCCATCCAATGGCGTTGCGGGTGGTTTCGTTGCCGGCCACACACAACAAGATGAAGAACGATGCGATCTCGGCATCGGTGAGCCGCTCGCCGTCGACCTCGGCGTTCACCATGGTGGTGGTGAGGTCGTCGCCTTCCTTCCCCCGACGAGCCTCGACGGTCTCGTTCATGATGTTCACCAGGGTCATGGCCGCCCCGAACCCGTGGGCGATGGGGTCGGTGCCCTCCGGCGGGGCGAACTCGGGATCGTTGCCGCCGAGGATGATGTTGGACGCGTCGAAGACATCGTCGTAGCGCTCGGGCGGCACCGCCATCATGTCGCAGATGATCTCGAGGGGCAGCCGGGCCGCCACCTCGGTGACGAAGTCACACGAACCCTTTGACCGGATCCGGTCGATGATGCGATCGGCCGAGGCCTGTACGTCGGCCTCCACCTTGGCCAACATCCGTGGCGTGAACCCACCGGCCACGATCTTGCGGAGCCGGGCGTGGCGAGGGTCGTCCATACCGATCATCGAGTTGAAGAACTCGTTGGCGATCTCCTGGAACTCCTCGGGGCCGTCCTGGAGGGTGATGCCCTTGGCCGAGCTGAACAGCTCGGGCGCCTTGCTGGCGGTGAGGATGTCGGCGTGGCGGGTGACGGCGTAGAAACCGGGGCCTTCGGGCCATTGGGGGAACTCCTCGAGCGGGTCCTCTTCCATGAAGGCGATCGGGCGTTCGCGGCGCAACGTCTCGAACGCCCCTTCCCGAACCTCGAGCGGCAGCTGCCAGAAGTCGCGATAACCGAGGCGAATGTCGTCGAGCGCCAGTGATCGGTCCGGTTCCATGCGGGCAATCCCTTGTCGTGATGGCCCGACCGTAGTCGGCCCGATCAGGGCCCGCGACACACTCGGCGGGTCGCATGGACGGGTCCTCGGGTGTGACGGTGAGACCACACCGTCACCCCTCTGGCCGGTCCGATCGAGATTCGCCAGGTTGCAGGTCGAAGAAGCGGGCGAACGCCGCCCACCGCTGCGGAATCAAGCGCAATACCGGAAGCGCGAACACGAACCCCGACAGACTCCCGTGCTGCTCATAGACAACGGCATTGAGGGCGAAGGCGCCGGCCAGTCCGCGACCCAACACGAAGAACCAACCGAGGATGGTCACCGACGCCGCCGCGAAGCCGTAGATCGAGGTTGCGTCATCGATCACATCGGGCAGAAAGAGCTGACTGAAGGCCTGCATACCGGCCAGCAGGAGGGCAATCAGGAACGCACCCGGGAGGGTGGCACCTGGATCACGGGTGTTCCGGGGCAGGGCCAGGAACAGCACCGGCCACAGCACCGCGTACACCGCGACGATGGCCACAAACGACAAAGAGGCGGCGGCGATTCCCAACCGCTGACGGATGAAGTTCGCGATGACCCAGATCAGCGCCATACCGATGGTGAGGCCGACGACAACACCCACCACCCGGAGGGGAGTCTTGTGTTTGCCCCCGAGCCGCCACGACAACGCACTCGACAACACCAAGGCTCGGGTCAACGAACGCCCCGTCCAAGCGATACCCACCACACCGGCCAGCACGGCCAGCCAGGCACTGACGGGATCCTGATCGAAGGCGGCATCGAGCTCCTGGGCCGCCGATCCCTCTACCTCGATCGACTCCGACAGTGACGCGATGTCGACCCGGTCGCCGATCACCCCGAAGATGCCGACGGTGAGCAACACCAACGGGACGAAGAAGAGAAAGAGCCGCAGCGCGAGAGCGCTCCCGAGCAACGTGCCCGCCGCGTCGCGGTCGCGTTCGAACACCCGCATGCAGGTATCGACGACTGGGACCCGCCGTTGCAGCTCGCCCAGCCGCCGAGCCAGAAGCTTCTGCCACCGATCCAGCCAGCTTGGCTGTTCGACCGCTTCCGCCGTGCCGGCGACCACACCGTGCCGGCCATCCTCGAGACGCGCCGCCAGCTCGCGGGCATCATCGACCTCGCTCCCCTCACCACCCGGGCCCGGGTCGGGGCTCACCCCCGCTCAACCACCGGTCTCGACTGCCGCCTTCAACCCGGTGGTCAGTTTGTCTCCGGCCCGCGCCAGCAGTTGGGCGTAGAGCGGGCGGAAGACCTTCCCCAGCGCTCCGCCCCGCATGTCCCAACTGGTCTTCACCTGGGCCACGGTGCTGCCGTCGGGGCGGGCGTGCAGCACCCAGTCCGAACGAATGTCGGAGGCTCCCGGCCCGAGCCCCTCGATGGAGTAGCTCAGCCGATGAGGCGGATCCCAGGTCACCACTTCTTCGCGGATCTTCACCGGTCCGTTCTTCACGATCCTGACCGCTCCCATCCCGATGGGGGGGACGGTCTCGAGCTCGGTGTCCGACGCCCCGTCGAACCACTCGTGCAGACGGTCGAACTCGTCGCCCAGGACCGCCCAGACATCAGCGGCCGGGGCAGCGATGGTCTGCTCGGCAGTCACGTCGGTCATCGTCGGCTCCTCTGGCCCGTTCGTCGCCGGGGATCGTACATTCGGTCCGTGATCGAGCCCACCCCGCCGAGTGCGTCGACGCCGATGCCGTGGGACGCCCCCGTCACCGATCCGGTCGCGGCCCTGGCCGGCGCACGGGCCGACCTGGGTGACACGTTCGCCGTCACCGCCCCCGACACCACCTACCTGTTCCTGTTCTCGCCCATCGGCGTGCAGAACTTCTACGCCC
>JBPCTQ010000222.1:0-3829 GCA_051011595.1 Acidimicrobiales bacterium | reverse complement strand
CGTCTGCGCCGGGCTCTCGACGAGCAGTAGTGATCGGGGGCGCGGTCGCCGACGGCGACGGTGCCTCGACGAGCGTCTGAGTTGGTGGCGCCGGTCGGTCAGTCGCGTCGGCGGTACGGCGTGGAATGGTCCCAGTCGGCCAGCAAGGTCCGAATGGCGGTCACCAACAGGAGCGGTTCGTCGAGCATGACGTGATGGCCTGCCTCGGGAATGACCACCACCGGAGCCACCCGGCCGAGCTGTTCGTACATGAAGGCCCCGACCTCGGCGTTGGCCAAGCCGTGTTCGGCCCGGAACAGGGCCACTCGGCAGTTGATACGAGGCAGGAACTCCACGACCTTTTCCCGTCGGGCCTGGAAGATCTTGGCGTCGAACTTCCACGTGAAGCCGCCTCCGGCGGGGCCGATGGAGTGTCGGGCCACATGGTCCATCACGTAGGGCAGGTAGTTGGCCTGCTCGGGAACGGTGCGAAAGCGGACCACCATCTCCTCGGGGTCGTCGTAGATCCGGGGTGGTTTGAAGCTGTGTCCCAGCCGTGCTTCTTCGACCTCGGGGTCTTCACGAAACACCGGCGAGTCGATGATGATGGCTCCGGCGATCTCGTCGGGGTACTCGGCCGCGGTGGCCAGCGTGACGAAACCACCCATGGAGTGCCCGACCACGATCGGTGGCCCGTCGATGTCGGCGGCCTGCGCGGCCGCCATGATCTCCGCACTCCAGGTGGTGATCGGGTAGTCCGCTCGACGGTCGCTGTCGCCGTGGCCCGACATGTCGAGGGCCACCACGCGGTACTCGGCGCTGAACTGAGGTGCCACGTGGGTCCACCAGTGGGCGTGGGCTGCGCCGCCGTGCACCAGCACGAGTCCGGGCCGCCCCGGTTCACCCCACGTCAGGTAGTGGATGGACGCACCGTCGACCTCGACGGTGCCTTCGGTGAACGGTGTGTCGAGGGCTTGTTGGAACCAGTCGGGCGGGGTGGCCATGCGATGAGTGTAAAACTCATCTCGTGTCGCCCCCTATTGCCCTCACCGTGGTTGGTGGATATCTGGGAGCGGGGAAGACCACGCTGTTGAACCGATTGCTGTCGGGTGCCCACGGTCGCCGGTTGGGGGTGATCGTCAACGACTTCGGTGATCTGGCCATCGACGCCACCTTGCTGGCGGACGCGGCCGGGGGTGACGGGGTGGTGAACCTGCCCAACGGCTGTGTCTGTTGCACCCTCGGGACCGGGCTCATGGACGCGCTGGCCCGTATGGCCGAGCTCGATCCGCCGCCCGACCAGGTGGTCATCGAGGCCAGCGGGGTGGCCGATCCGGCTGCCGTCGCGGCGTGGGCTCACACCGAACCGTTCCGGCCGGGCGGGGTGATCGTGTTGGCGGGCGCCGACTCCATCGATCGCCAGATCGACGACCGGGTGATCGGCCGGTCGGTCCGCACCCAGCTGGATGCGGCTGATCTGGTGGTGGTCTCCAAGGCCGATCGGGTCGATGCCGCCACCCTGGCTGCGGTGGCGGGTCGGCTGGCCGCCCGCACCGGTGCCCCGCTGTTGACCAGCGCTCGGGGAGATGTCGACCCCGAACTGATCCTCACCATCGAGGGGGCGGCCGACCGGCGCGCCGATGGACCCACCGACGGGCACACCGAGCCCTATCGGGCGGCTTCGTGGCGCTCGGCCACTCCGGTTGACCCGGCGCTGGTGGAGACCTTCGTGGCCGAGCTCGATCCGCGTGTGCTGCGGCTGAAGGGTTGGGTGCACACCACCGAGGGCGACGTCGTCGACGTGCAGGTGGTCGGTCGCAACCGATGGGTTGGTCGTAGCGATGCACCTCGCCCGGCTTCACAGCTGGTGGCCATCTGGATCGGTGACGACATCGACGACGTGTGGGCTCGGCTGCCAGGTTGATCAGTCGGCGTCGGGCCCAGGATGGAGTTGGCCCCCGACAACCGTTCCCCACACCGGAATGTCGCGGATGTCGACGGGATCGACATCGAGCGGGCTCTCGGCCAGCACCGCGAAGTCGGCCCTTTTGCCGCACTCGATGGATCCCAGTTCGTGGTCGAGGTGCTGCTGGTACGCACTGTCGAGAGTGACCGCGTGCAGCGCATCCTCGGCGCTGATGCGCTCGGTCTCGCCGAGCACCCGTCCGCTGGGCGTGAGGCGGTTGACCGCGCACCACATCGAGTGGCGATGGCCCAGCGGTGTGACGTTGGCGTCGGTGTGCAGCGCGAAACGAACGCCCTCCCGTTTGGCGGTGGCACAGGCTTCCATCTTGCGGGCCCGCTCGGGGCCGACCGTCAGATCGTGGTGTTGATCACCCCAGTACCAAAGGTGGTTGGCGAAGATGTTGGCGCACATTCCGAGTTTCGCCATGCGCCGGTACTGGGCGGCGTTGGTGAGTTGGCAGTGCTGCACGGTGTGGCGATGATCGAGCCACGGGTACTCGATCACCAGGTCTTCGACAGCGTCGATGAACATGTCGATGGTGAGGTCGCCGTTGCAGTGGGTGTGCACGTTGATGCGCCGTTGGTGGAACGGTCGTATGGCGTCGGTGAGCTGCTCGGGGGGGAGCAGCAGCTGGCCGTGATCGGTACCGGTGAAGTAGCCGGGCCAGCCCATGGCGGCGGTCCACCCCTGGATCGATCCGTCGAGGACGAACTTCACACCGCGGGTGGCCAGCTTGGCGGTGTTGGTGGCCATCAGGGCTTCGACCTGGGCGGCAGCCGCCTCCCAGTCGCCGGTGGATCCCAGTGGGGCGGGAAGGTGGTACTGGTGGATGCGGGCCGGGAAGTCGTCGTCGACGATCTCCTGGAACAGATCCTGCGCCGACGGGTTGATGTTGCCGGCGGCACCCAGATCGGTGACGACGGTGACCCCCTCGTTGCGGGCCATACGGCCGAGATTGCGCAGGCCCTCGGGATCGCCCATGGCGTTGATGATGGCCACCAACCCTGACGGGGCCAGGCTCATCGCCGGTGCTTCCTGCAGCTCACCGCTGGGTTCGCCGTCGGCGCCGATGACGACCCCGGGTACCGAAGATGTCGCCGTGATGTCGTGGCGGGTGAGCATCGCGGTGTTGACCGTGGCCAGGTGAGCACTGGCGTGGAACACCAGGATCGGCCGGGTGGTGGACACCTGGTCGAGGTGATGGCGGGTCAGTCGCTGCTCATCCGTGAAGTAGATCGGATCGAATCCACCCACCACCAGCGCCTCGTCGGGGTCGGGCAGCTCGTGTTCGTGGGCCTTCAGCGCTTCGATGAGGGCGTCGTAGGTACGGACACCCCGCACGGTGGAGCCGTCGGGGCGGCGCCGGTCGAACCAGCCGACGTAGGGGAGCAGCGAGAACGCTCCTTCCAGGACGTGGGCGTGGGCTTCGATCATGCCGGGGACCAGGACCTGGTCGGCGAAGGTGTGATCGACTTCGTGGTCGCCCCAACGAGCGCACTCGTCGACTGTTCCCACGGCCAGGATGCGACCGTCGCGAACGGCGACGGCGGTGGCCTCGGGCTGAGCCGGGTCCATGGTGACGATCTTGCGGGCGGGAAAGACGACGGTCATGCGCCGTTTCTATCCCATGGCAGCTCGCGCCGTTGTCCCCACGTGTTCGCCGGGCCGGGCTCGGAGGTCCAGGTGATTGGGATTGTCGGGGTGAGCGCCGTTGAGCCCGTTCAGTCCCAGTTGTGGGGGCGGTGGTGGTTGGGGGTTGTCGGGATGATCGCCGGCCCGGCGTGGGTCAGTTCCAGTTGCGGAGATTGGGAGCCCGCAACTCCTCAGTCCCAGTTGTGGGGGCGGTGGTGGTTGGGGGTTGTCGGGATGATCGCTGTTGAGAGT